>JAGRIK010000356.1 GCA_020443325.1 Halioglobus sp. | reverse complement strand
GCAATGGTATTGCACCAGTTTCTGGAATACTTCGCCCGAGAGCACCCGCAGCAACCGTGTATGGAGTATGGCGATGCGCACTTCACGTACCATCAGGTAAACGCACACTGTAACCAGATGGCGCACGCGTTTCTGGATTCGAATCTAACCAAGGGCGACCGCGTTGCCTGGCTGAGCAAGAACTGCATCGAACAGATGCAATGTTTCTATGCCGGCTCCAAAGTGGGTGTCGTAACCACGCCGCTGAACTATCGCCTCGCGCCGCCCGAATGGGCCTACATCATCAACGACTGCCAGGCGAAAGTGCTGGTCTGTGAGCAGGAGCTGGCTGCCGGAATCGACAAGATACGCGAGCAACTTGAATACGTAGAGCACTTCATTTGCCTCGATGGCCCGCGTGAGAACTGGCAGGAGTTCGCGCTGTGGATCGAGGGCCACCCTGCCGAGAATCCCGCAGTGAATATCGACGCCAGCGACGTGCTCTACCAGATGTACACCAGCGGCACGACCGGACTGCCCAAGGGCGCCATTTTGTCGCAGCGCGCGATCGAGCAGAACGTGAGGATGATCAGTTGCCAGATTGCGATGACGGTGCTCGAAGCACGTTTTCTGCTGGTCATGCCGCTGTATCACGCGGGCGCCGGTATAGCGCTTAAATCGACCATCAGCCATGGCGGTTGCATTGTGCTGCACCGCGAGTTTGATCCCGCCGCCGTAGTGAATGATTTCGAGACAAAGGCCATTACCAATTGCACGCTGGTGCCGGCGATGATCCAGGCCTGCCTCGTTGCCGTCCCCGATATCGCGGAGCGCAAGTTCCCGCAACTGAAGGTCATCGGCTATGGTGCCAGTCCTATTGCGGAGGAAACACTGCGCACGGCGCTCAATGTCTTCGGCTGTGACTTTGCGCAGGCTTTTGGTATGACCGAAACAACCGCGATCGCGACGCTCCTGTCTCCCGATGCCCACCGTCGCGCCCTCGCGGGGGAACCGCATCTACTGCTTTCCTGCGGCCGCGCCGCGCTGGGCACTGAAGTGCGTATTGTCGACAAGGATGACAACGAGCTGCCGCGCGGCGAAATCGGGGAGGTCGCAATTAAAGGGCCGCAGCTGATGGATGGCTACTGGAACCTGCCCGAGGCGACCGCCAGTTCACTGCGCGGAGGCTGGATGTATACCGGTGATGCCGGGCGCATGGATGATGAAGGCTTTCTTTATATCGAAGACCGCATCAAGGACATGATTGTCTCAGGTGGAGAGAACATCTACCCCAAGGAAGTGGAAAACGCGTTGTTCAACCATCCCAACGTGGCAGATGCGGCCGTTATCGGGATACCGAGTGACCAGTGGGGCGAGACCGTTATGGCTTTCATTGCCACTAAAGACGGGCAGGATATCCCCGCCGACGAGATCATCAGTTTTTGCCGTGAACAACTCGCCGGTTACAAAGTGCCCCGCACGGTCGAATGTATCGCGCAGATTCCGCGCAACGCCAGCGGCAAGATACTGAAGAAGGACTTGCGCGAGCCTTTTTGGCAAGGCGTGGAGCGAAGGGTGGGATAGTTTGGTTGGGGTGTCCTGAAAACTACCGCCACGCACACAGGCCCAGGAAAGCGCCCTCCGCTACCGCCGATTCATCAACCAGTGCGCTGGACCCGTTGTCATCGCAGATCACCAGCTTGTCTCCCATGCCCGCCAGATCGACCAGTACCTGATCGAGGTGCCGATACTGAACATCGTGACCCTCGCCAGGGTATAGCCGAAACTTTACCGGCGCATTTGTATAGGCTTGCTGCCAGCGCGCTGCATGCGGATCCGGTGGCGCAAGGTCGTCCATGTCACCGTAGTACAGGTAGAGTGGTGCTGTCACAGCAGCCAGATCGGGCAGGAACTGGTTTTGGCAGTAGAGCTGCAACTCGTGATACAGGGCAGCCGTGTCCCCGGACTGCCCGCCCATATTGAACGTGCGAGCTGCATCATCGAAGGCTGCGTCCTGAAAGCCGGGTATCCTGTGAACAGGGCTTTCAGGCCCAAAACTGAACCAGGCGACCGGATCCTCAGTAAACAGGCGCCAGGCCTCCTGCGGCAGAATACACTGCGGGATCGACGGGTTGTCGTAGAAAGTAAGTGCGGCCGCCATATGCACTGACATGAGCCGCTCAGCATTTCGGCTGGCTATTACCGCTGAATAGGGCCCGCCGCCGGAAATCGCAAACAGGCTGAAATCCTCTATCCCCAGTGTTACCAACAGGGCTTCCACATCCTCCGCGTAGTCCTCGTACCCAAGCGCATCGTCGAACCCGGTAACACCGAAACCGTTGCGCTCCACTGCGATGACACGCAGTTGCAGGTTTTCCCGCGTGGTGCGAAGAAATTCGAGCAGTGCAAACACGCGCCCGCTGGTGCCGCTGCCCCCGACAAATACAACGGGTTGCCAGCCCTCCTCACCTTCGTCGAGATAGGACACCGTGCGCCTGGTAGACAGTGTCGCACTACGCATGGTCGGGCCCAGGTGATCGAAACTGTCCTGCAGCGAACTACTGGTGGCGCGCTCATCGCTGCCCGCGTTACTGCAGCCAAGTGAGAAAACCAGGGGCAACAGGGACAGCAGTGCAAATAGCTTTTTCATATTTTTTATCCGTGGCAAACGGTTTACCAGCTTACGTAGAAATGACAGGCAAGTCACACGAGATGTGATTGACCGAGGCGAATAACAGCCTCGCGTTATATTCTTGCTGGAAATGTAACGGTACACTTCGATCATCCGTGTATTGCTAACCGCCAGTAAATTAGCCATTTGAGTGTGTCGGGGAATAATATTGGGAACTGCTACAGGGATTCGCCAGTTACAGGCCTGTTCACAGCACAACAAGGGGAAGGTAGAAAAAATGGATTTGCAACTACAGGGAAAACGCGTGATTTTGTCCGGCGGGAGCCGCGGTATCGGTTTGGCTATTGCCGCGCGATTTCTGGAAGAGGGCGCGCGCGTAGCATTTTTTGCGAGGGGCGAGGCCGGTGTCCAGAAGGCGCTTGCCCTGCTGGGTAGCAAGGGCGAGGTCTACGGTGAAGCGGTTGATGCCGGTGACCACGACGCAGTGCGCGGCTGGGTGAAGCGGATGGCGGAGCGACTCGGTGGCATCGACATAGTCATCAACAATACCAGCGCCTCGGCGAGTATCGAATGGACCGATGAGGCCTGGCGCAACAGCTTCAATGTGGATTTGATGGCGGCGGTAACCATGAACGAAACCGCCTTGCCGTACCTGGAACAATCGGATGCGGCGGCAACGTTACAGATCGCCACAGTCACGGCGTTTGAGCATCACGATATGTCCGTGTGCCCGAGTTACGGTGCGATCAAGGCGGCTACCGTGAACTACGCTGCCCAGCTGGCCCAGAACTGGGGCAGTAAGGGCATCCGCTCGAACAGTGTTTCACCCGGCCCCATCTATATTGAGGATGGTGCCTGGGCCGGCATTAAGGAACACTATTTTGATCTCTATGAACGCGACCGACTGGCCCACCCGTCCGGACGCCTCGGCAGCGCCGACGAGGTCGCCAACGTTGCCGTGTTTATCTGTTCCGGTGCCGCCAGCTGGGTGAATGGCGAGAATGTGGTGGTAGATGGCGGCTTCACGAACCGCGTTGGCTTCTAGCGGGCATTGGGCCGGGAGCCAGCAACCTACTGTGTGCCCAACTTGTGGGCTATAGGAAAATGAAAGCTGAACCGGGTACCTGAACCCGGTGTCGACTCCATTTGGAGATCCAACTCAAGTGCCTGACTGATTTTTTCCACAATTGACAGACCCAGCCCCAGACCCAGTCCAGCCGTCCCGATTCCGCTCTGTTCCAACCGCACGAATGTCTCGAACACTGCCTGCTGTAGGTGCTCATCTATGCCCCGGCCGGTATCCGAGATTGTACATTTGACGATACTACCCTCCACTTTAGCGCTGCAGTTTACTTCACCCGCATCGGTGTAGCTGACAGCATTCGTCAACAGGTTGCGAAACAGGCGCAACAGCAGTTCTTCGTCTGTGTATGCCCAAACTTCATCCATATCCAGATTCCAGGCCAGCCCTTTTTTTGCACAAAGTGGAGCAATTTCAATATCTATCCTTGCAGCGAAATCCAACAACTGGAATCTCGAACGGGTGACCGAAAAATTACCATCGCGAAATTTTCCAACATCCATCAAGGTATCAAAGTGTTGGGACATCTGTGCTATACCCCGCTTAAGGCTCTGGATAATCGGCACACTCGTCGTTGCCTTGTCAGACATCCCCAGCGTATCGACCAACATCCTCAGAGCATAGAGCGGTTGTTTAATATCATGGGCCGCCGCCGCCATAAAATAGGTCTTGGAGTCATTGGCGACCTGTGCATTGCGTAGAGCCTGTAGCGTTTTATGCTGCTCCTCTTCAATCCTTTTCCGCGCCGATATTCGCTCACTCAGAACGCTGCTGAGCGCAATGCCAAAACCGAGTGTCAACAACAACCCAATCCAGGGCCCCAGAGTGCGATGCTGCGGAATAAATCCCGGCCCGGGTGTCGCAGCAACCATCCACTGATGGCCTGCAAATTCAAGCCTTCCGATTCCATGGACAACTGCAAGCAGGCCCGCCAGCGTCGGCCTGGGGCTGGTGGCATCGTTTGCAGTGCGCGATGGCGATAATCGGGTGTAGTACCTCTTGGCGCCTACCGGTTGGGCTTCGTCAAAAAAATGCAAGTCCACATCATCCTCATTTCCCGCCATCGCTTTATCGAACAGCGTACCCAGGAAAAATACGCCGGAGGCGAAGCCGGTAAGATTGGCGCGGCGAGAATCTACCGTATCTACAAGCACATCGGGGCGATAGATTGGCACGGCAATCAACATCGCTGGTGCCTCCTCCTGCGACTGCACGAGATAAATAGGTGCGACCATAGCTACTCGCCCACTATCGCGAGCCTTTTCCAACGCCGTTCTGCGCAATTTTTCCGAACCAAGATCAAACCCGATTGCTAGTTGATTCACTTCATCCAATGGATGGATAAACTGCACCGGGAAGTACTCATCGCGTTGTAAAACAGGCGCCCTTCGTCCAGAGTTATCCCTCTCGTATAAACGCACTGGCGGCTGTCCCGTATTCCGCATTTCTGATTCCCAGAGGCGCGCGTCGGTTACTCGAGGTGCCCAGCCCAGGCCCTGTGCAGCGGAATCGACTCCCTGCTCCCAAAAGTGCGCTGAGATAAAACGGTGGAATTCATCCTCCTCGACGCTATTAGCGGCGTACAAGAGTGCGCGTATTGCTTCCAATTCGTGTTGCGATTCGCTCAACACCTGGGCGAGTTTTCTCGCGGCCTCAGAGGAATGGTGCTCAAGCGACTGCAATATTCTCATTGTTTCTGCGTTCCACAGCAGTGAAAATACAACAAGTGATGCCGCACCAAAAGTGCTGGCTACAAGTCCGGCCACGAAAAGGGGGCCATGGCGCGCATTCTCCCGGTATGCAGTTACGAGTCGGAAAAGGATATAGATGGTTGGCCCGAAAATAAGCATCCCGCAAAAATCGCGCAACCACCAGATGCCCAAGGTAGACCAGAACACATCCGGTGGCAGCAAACCGGTGACAGATAAACTGCCAACGCCGCCACTGGCTGCGATCAGAGAGGCGAGAGACATGACGATAGAGCCTGTCAGTATTTCCTTGGCACTCAAGTTTTCCAGCGCAGAGGGGCCAATTCGTTTCAAGCTTTCCCCCGCCACCCACGCGGACAGAGTTGACGCAATACATGTGATCAGAGCCACGGCAACCACCACCGGAAGTGGGTCGGCCAGGTGCTGGCTGAAGGCAGTAGTCAGTGCCCCAAGGGCAATGCCGGGTAGCGCCCGCCTGCCAATAATCAGCACCGCTGCCAGCGCAATACCGGATGGTGGCCAGAGCAGGGTGGCATTGTGGTACGGAGTAAGCGACGCCAGGAATCCCACCTGCGCAAAAAGTACATATGCCAGAGTAAGGCTGGCGGTGAGGACTATATTTCCAGGCGTTGGAGCTTCCACGTGATGCCTTGCAATTGTTTTGCCGACAATGCGACCTACTATACTACTGAATATTCGGGCCGGGCTGGCAACTTTGTATTTTTGGTCGGGGTTACAACAGGCCATGGTCTGGTCTTGGACTTAAGGCTGCAGACATGATAAATGTCTATAGATGCTGTAACTAATACTCGTCTGCGATAGAAGGAACACCTGCATGCCGTGGAAAGTCCCGTTTTTATCCTGTCTTGCCTTATACTTCAGTGCCAATGCGGCCGCCCTGCCGTTTACCTATGATTTCGGCTATATCGGCTCCGAGGACGGGTTCTCTGGCGCGGGATCATTTACGATTTCGACGAGCGAAAATCTCACAGCTGACACGACAGGATTAGAGGCATTCGAGTTTACCGGTCTGTGCGCGGGATATGCCTGCAGTTTCGACCTGGCGGATGTAACAACTGCGGGTAGCGCGATATGGTCAGTCGACGACACCACAGGAGAGATAGCGCGACTGGCTATTGATGCCTATGGCTATCTGTCTGGTGTGGGGGCTGATACAAGACTGCTTGTGGGGGCATATGACGAAATATTCCTGCAGTGCTGGGACAAGAGCGACAGGCAGTCGCAGGTATGCAATGGCGACTTTTATGATTATCGGGCGGAGAGATATCCTGGCCCCGAAACCTACATCACTTTGCGCGAAGCTGCCCCAGTACCCATCCCCGCGACAGTATGGCTGATCGGTGCAGCACTTATTGGAGCGAGTCTAGCCAGGCGCAAGCAGGCGTAGATTTGATGTACCGCTCGTCGGCAGAAACTGCCAGTAACAGACGCCAGCGCGTAGGCCGCAGTCAGACATAAGCCCCATCCAGATCGTTACCATACTGCGCCATCCAGTCGATAAACGGCTTCATTTTCTCGTCACTGTATTCATCGCGCAGGGCGATGATTACACCGTCGGCCACTGTGGCCACCGATCGACCGGGGAATCCGGCGCGCGGAGCATCCTTGTACTGATAGCTTACATACCAATCAATACTGAGTTGGTCGCCCTCGTCAACGGAGCTGAACTCGGGTGCGCTGGTGACGTCGATCTTGCGGTCATCGCAGCGTCTGTCCAGAGTGTCAACTGATCGCTTGAGACCTTTCAATATCGCATCACGCCCCTCCAATTTGCAGGCTAGTGGGCCGCCCCTTACTTCATAAGTGGCATCCTCCGCAAAATAGGATTGAAGTCGTGTCCAGTCATCATCGATATAGGTTTGCTCAAATGCCTCGGCATATGCCATGAATATCTTCGTCAGTTCAATCATCTCATTTTCCCTGTGATACAGATAGATTCTAGTAAAACCGACCGCAAGCGACTAGGCTGAGTTGAGCTTACCATGAACTGACGTATCGCTCTTGAAAGGTATTGGGGCGTATCACTACGCGAGGCGCCATCACTGAAATGACTGCCAACACAGTTGTCTACATAATTGATGGTGATGGGAAGCTGGGAAAGGCTCTGCAATCATTGCTTGATAACTATGAAATTGAAGTTGAGAGCTTCACGACACCGGAGTTTTTTCTATCAAACACCAGCAATGATCGGGAGTCGCAAAGCTGCCTGTTACTTACATTGAGTACTGGGTGCCAGGATGGGTTAAGACAAGTACGGACAATTCTCGACGCCAGACCGGCGTTACCTGTCATCGTATTGTGCAATACACCCGACGATAATTTGCGCAGGCAGTATGTCGATTTGGGCGTCACAGACATTGTCAGTAAATCGATGATAGATGCTTATGTCTTCACGCGTCTGTCCGCTATCTTTCCCGGCGCGCAGAATCTTCCTGTAATTGAGCCATCAACGATGAATGCGCCCGATGGTACATTGGTCACGATAAGGATGATTGGTCCGGATGACGCGGAGATCGAGCAGCAGTTCGTCAAAACGCTATCGGAGCGATCGAGATACTTACGCTTTTTCTCAGGGCTGCGGGAGCTGCCAGAATATCTGCTTCGGCAGCTTACCCATACTGATTTTCCAATCAGCTACGCACTGATCGCCACAATTCCAGCGCCCGAAGGCGAGCGGCAAATTGGGGTCGCAAGGTACACTCCGACGCTGAAGAAACATGTGGCAGAGTTCGCGGTGGTGGTGGCCGACGACTGGAAAAGAGCGGGTATTGCCAGTCAACTATTGCGTTACATAATCGCAGCGGCAACTGTCGCCGGGTTACACCAGCTTGAAGGGCTAATACTTCGCGAAAACTGGCCCATGATAAAGCTGGCAACAAAGCTCGGTTTTACCCTCTCCACAGAGAATAAGCTGGATCCTACTATTATTAAGGTCGTGAAGTTTCTTCGTTAGCTTTAAGTTTCAATAACCGTAACGCAACTATCTGATGCAATACCGCGGAGCGACCGCATAAATTTTCTTTGCGCGGTGATAAGAGAATAAATTCGCCTACATCGCGTTTACATGAGAAACCGGGCTGGGTAGAGCGCCATCTGGTTGATGTTTACGCATTGATGTAAATAGAGAAATATGGCACCCGGAGACAGAATAAGATCTGCAGCCTTTGCTGCGCCGACACGGGTTTTTTCATATCGCTGGTCAGTTTTAAATGGCATCAATATCAGTTACTTATGTAAGTACCCCCCCCCTGAATTAGTCCCGCGCAAAATTAGAGTTCTCGACCATAAATAACGAGGCAAGGAGAACGACAATGCGTAAATCCCGATTCACAGAATGCTAGTCCGCTTTCTGTGGTGACGTAATGGCACTGTATGATCATCAACAAGATTTGATAGTGTCACGCATCGAGATTCGTAGATTGAAGTGCTACTACTTTACAAATCGACATGTTGGCCTATCTTTAATCCAAGATAAGAAAACAAATCCCTAGGATTAGTTGCTTTCTTTACTTTGCTCAAGAAATCGAAGTAGAGGGTCGCATCTCAGTTAGGTAGATACTTTATAATACCTAGGACTAGGATATAAAAAATTAGTAATAAAAAAAGGAAATAATCATGTTCAAGTCTGTAATTGTATCGGTAATTCTAATTTTAGTTAGTGGTTGCGCTAGCACTATTGAAGCATTTTACAATCGGCAAGTTGTCGAGGATCAACTCATTACGGACAACCCGGCTCACGCTCATGAAATCGGTACTCTAGCCGTTACGGCACAGCGCCGTCTAATCATAGCCAACCTGAATACGGGAAATTTTTGTTCGGAGCCACCTCCAGAAGCAGTGGATTCTGTTACTAGTGCCATCGCGGCAGCACTAACGGCAGATATATCCTCCAAAAAAGATGTCAGTGCCGAGATAGCGAGTAATTTTGCGCGACACGTAAACCAACTTTACAAGCGATCTCATACAGTTCAGCTTTTTCGAGACGCATCATTCTATTTATGTGTTGATGCGGTAAACAGTTCAAATGGAAGTAATGGATACTACATCCCATACCAACAATCTGTGACTAACATGGTGAGCCAGCTATTGCCGGTATTACAACTTGAGATATCGGCATACTATGCGGCTGAGAAAGCTAGAGCAGAGCACCCCGCTAGTATCCAGCGAGAAACAATAGTTTGCGACTCCGGAGCAACGCTCAGTAAGGGTGATGATGATACCAAGAATGTACTTTCAACAAATATAACTTGTCGTCCCCTTTCAAACAGTCCCAGTGGAGGAGAAAAGCAGGAAATTGATGTCATAGGTGAAGAAAAGCAAGAATAATCGCAAGGAAGAACCCTAGCTAGGCTATGAGGGAAGTACAATGATATCTCATGCTAGTTTTTATGCTCGCATTTTTTTGGCTTTTAGGTTTTTTGTAAAAATATTGATCGTAATAGCCTTGGCCAATCTTATTGGATGTGCGACAAACAAGTCCTTTCGACCGATGGTCGCTGAATGTCCAGTTGATCAGTTTTGCACGCCGACTTCGACTACAAATTTAGTAGCCGTTTTTAGGGGAACCGGTAATACATATTGCGGATTTTTACAGGAACTTTCCATACCTCAAAATAGAGACATAGATAGAGGAAAATGCTTCAAGGGAAAAACTGTAAAAGGGGCTGAAGTTCAGAGAGTGGCAAGGATAGGTGATGCTATACCGTATTTGGACGAACGTGCCTATCCTAAAAAATACGAATTAGCGAAAGCTTACTTAACAAACCCACTAACAGGCGAGCCATTTCCGAGAGGAACCGTATTTTTTTTCCCTGGATCCTCCAGTGTCATGGTCGAATTTTTCAGAGCACCTTTCGAAACCTTGTTTGGAGTGACCGACAAAGCCAAGCGGTTTTCCGGTCTGTCTGGGCAAACTTTCTCTGAAGTTTTCTGTCATAGCAATGGTTGCACCCAAGCGCAGGCTGCAGCTAAAAATGGTTTTATTTCTATTGAACACTTATATCACCTAGGGTCTCCCTGGTTAACATCTAATACTAATCTAGATGGAACTGTCCACACGATATTCGATCAAAGTTTCGATCCTATTGGGTTGTTATCATTTGTAAGATTTTTTCACATACCATTTACGAGTTTAGATAGAACACTCTCATCCTCGGACAAATCCAATCAGATATTTCAAGAAATCGGCGCTGCGCCGCTTATTTTTTTGGACTCATCGGGCCACAATGGGTTGTCGCACGCACTGGCAAACTACATGTTAGCTATTCACATATGGCATAGTAATTTGGAGGAGGCAGCAGTATTGCTTAAAAGCGACTCAATAGTCCCGGAGAGCATTGGCACGTATCCGTTCAAAGAATTTGTTGATCCGGGGATTAGGAGTTCATTTGCAATTTATTTCAACATCGAACAGTATCCGAAGGGCTACAGGGGCTTCAACCTTCAGCGCGGAATTCGAAATTGTGGGAGCTCAGTTCGTAAGAGTGATTGTCGTAGTCTAGTGTACGCGAACCATGAGCTAGCCAAGCACTCGTTCAGCGATGCCACCTGGTACGGATCAAAGCTCCACAATGCATTTAGCACATTGCATGAGGCCACAAGCTGTATCGACAAGCTTATAGATATCGAAAAAACACCTATTTCCTCACAACTTTCCGTATCGGTGTTCAGCGCTTGTAGTAAGAAGGAAACGACAGGTCGAGAATCAATGGTTTTTGAGCAAGCGATGCTGTGAATTCATGATTTATGGATAATGAACTTAGAATATCTAGTTGCACCGCAGACTTGGGGATTTTCAATTTGGCTGGCGAAATTGGAACACTTACAATATCAGCCGCTTAGGATGCTTGCCAGCTTCGTGATGTGACGTAATAGCACTACATAATTGTTTGAAGCGCTAGATAATGCCACATTCAGGCACCACCCAACTATTGTTAGAGCTATTGAGAGTTGGAACAAGCAAAAAACGATTTATTGGAGCTAGCTTCAAGCTTGCCCTTGGTGCTTGCCAAATTCCCTATTGTGACGTTATAGCACTACATGATCGTGAGGAATGGCTGATATCGGAACAATAGCGTCACAGTGACGTGGACTTGAGTTCATTGTACTTTTGACACGTTCTATCTCGACGGCCAATAGCCGCAGGATCACTACTCCCCATTGCTTCAACAGTTGCTGCGTTACATTTTTTCTTCGCTTGGAGAAGCTCCGATTCCGGACTTTCAGAACTTATACTGGCGATCATCGGTTGATAGGTCATTGCAGCGTTACAGTACATATTTTTTGTTTTCGAATATTTCCAGTCTGCGTTCTTTTTAGTCGGAATCTCGGTGCATAATTTATTAAAAAGCTCTGAGGCTTTAACTGTGCATTGAGAATAATCTGCAGTATTTTGAGTCAAATTGGCACAGACGCTTGGCTCTCTTATGCGCCACATTTGATATTGAAACGGAATTTTTGTGCCTTCGTACTCAATGACCACAGCCTTGATTTCCGTACCAATTGACTCTGTAAGATGGTTAGCAGTAGCCGTTTGAAAACTGTTCAAATATGCGGAAAAGAGATAAGAAACTGGGTCCAAAACGTACTCCTTGACTTGGTTCTAGTTAAGATTCTGAATATTCATTCCGTGAAGGTGCCGCCCTCTATAGGAGAACGGTCCAGTTTTTAATCATGGAGTTATTGTCTCCTATTACCTCAGTGCGACCGCCTGGGCCCGAAAGAGATCGCAGGCGATGAGTGTTAGGCATTTATCGAATCATCCTTGAATTGCCCCCTGAGAAACTTTCCAGTAGTACTATTTAGCTCGCTCCTGTCAAAGAGCTTGCCTTGGAACTGAAAATCTTTATCAACACGAACGATTAGCAACTGCTCAAAGTCTCCTTGGCGTTTGACGAGCACACCATCGCTGGTCTTCTCAGGTGAGATGGTTTTTACTTCGACAAACTTGCCTGCAATTGTGCCGTCAGAACCCGCTTTGTGGGTCTCATGGCGACGAAGGCCGAACTTGATTTCAGCGTAAATCTCCCCGAGCTCACCCCAGACCTGTAAAAACCTTCCTGTGTTATCGAAGTGGCGTGCTGCGCAATCAACAAGGTCATCAAATATTTCTATTTGCTTTAGGACGCTAAAGGGAAATCCCTCTCTACTCTGGAAGGGAGCATCCGGCTCGTCTTCAAGTTGGGAGTCAAACTGTGAGTCAAGCCAATCGTCGCTGATGGATTCCCATTGATAAGGCGCAACACCGGAACAAGCTGCATCGGCAATTTCCTCAGGGCTATATCTACGCTTGTTCATTTCATAAAGAAAATCCCAATCTCCCATAACTTCTCCTTGTCTGGCTATATCGCACGGTTCAAAGATAATGAACCACCTCTATTCTCCGCCAGAGGAAACAGTAGAGATCTCCACATTGATACTCGCCTTCGAAAGGATCTCACAATGTCTCGAAATTGGTGTGAACGCGGTCGTGAGAGAGCTGGGCGTAATTTGAGAATTATCGGTTGAGAGCGCTGACCCATCGCGGGTGGGACGGTATCATCAATCGGGTACGCATGAATGCCCGTCCCCCGATAATGGGGTAGAGCCGAGCCTAATAATCAGATTTAGAAATGGTGCCCGGAGACAGAATCGAACTGCCGACACGGGGATTTTCAATCCCCTGCTCTACCGACTGAGCTATCCGGGCGTAACGCAGGTTTATCAGTTCCGCATTGCGCGAAAGGCGCGTATTAAACCTGTCTGCGCTGCGTGAGTCAAGCCACCGCTGGCTTGCGGGACCGGCTTATTCAGAAGGTGGGACGTAACCCTCAGCTTTGTCGTAGTCCTCGCCGGAGAAGTACTTGTCCATTTCCCCCTGCAGGTACTTTCTGGCCTCGGGGTCCACGAGACTCAGGTGTTTTTCGTTGATCAGCATGGTCTGGTGGGCCTGCCAGTCCTGCCAGGCCTGTTTGGACACGTTTTCGAAGATTTCCTGCCCCTTGGGGCCGGGATAGGGGGGCGCGTCGAGTCCTTCCATCTCCTTCTTGTACTTCTTGCAATTAACCATGCGGGACATTGTTAGTACTCCGTTTTTGGGGCCGTTCGTGAGTTGGGGGCGGCCAGTTGTGCCAGCAATGAGGCCACCGGGGCCGCCAGGCCGATTTGTGGGGGTTGGCGCAGTTTATACCAGAGCTGCCCCGCGGCTTCCATCACTGCTACTGGAACGATGTTGAGCTCTACCACTACAGGCGTGATATCGAGGTGGTAGTGGCTGAAGGTATGGCGAAAGGCCGGCCGGACCTCCATCGTGGCTGGTTCATTGCCCCAGAGATCAAGACATTGCGTGCGGCCGGCGTCAGGACCGTCGATCTCCGGGAAGCACCACAGGCCACCCCAGATGCCGCTGGCGGGCCGTTTTTCCAGCCAGATCTCATCAGCGGAGCTGCGCACTATCAGGAAGTGAGTAGATTTGACGGGCAATACCTTGCGCGGTTTCCTGCCGGGGTAGTTGCGCTGGTCCCCGTGCGCAGATGCCTCGCAGTCGGCGGCCAGTGGGCAGCGGCCGCAGTCGGGTGATGACCGTGTACAAAGTGTCGCCCCCAGATCCATCATCGCCTGTGTGTAGTCGGCGCAGCGTTTTTGCGGGGTATGTTGCTCGGCGATTTCCCACAATTGCTGGTGCACGGCGGATTGCCCGGGCCAGCCGCCCACCCTGTGGTAGCGCGCCAGCACACGCTTTACGTTGCCATCCAGAATACTGGCCCGCTGCCCGAACGCGATGCTGAGAATCGCACCCGCAGTGGAGCGCCCTACTCCCGGTAAATCGCACAGGCCGTCGAGCGTATCGGGAAACTGCCCCTCATTGGCGACCTGCTTTGCAGCCTTGTGCAGGTTTCTTGCGCGCGCGTAATACCCCAGCCCGGTCCACAGATGCAGCACTTCGTCCTCGGGCGCCTGTGCCAGCGCCTGCACATCGGGGAAGGCCGCCATAAAACGCTCAAAATACGGAATGACGGTTTTTACCTGGGTCTGCTGCAGCATGATCTCCGAGACCCACACGCGGTACGGGCTGGTGTCGCGCTGCCAGGGCAGGTCCTTACGCCCGTGCTGGTCGAACCATATGAGGACGCGTTGGGCAAAGGTTTTGGGGCTTGGCATAGCTAAAAACAGGATCGGACGCAGGCGTGACAGGGTAATGGTTCACTCACCGTAGTTCCAGCGATTATAGCAATGGATCAATTTGGAAACTGGAGAGGGTGGAGAGCCTGGGGGATATCGTTGTGGCCGGGACCGTGTGGCGACAGGAGGGCCTGCCCCTGTTTATGGGTACGTCGCCACCCGAGCCTGCACATGGAGGTGCGCTTTTTGGTGCGGCCGGCGTCCCGGGGTCCCGGCCACAACGATATCCCTCAGGCTCGTCCGCAATGCAAGAAAGTGCCAGTGAATTAAATGCCACATTCCCCTATAATGGCGGGCTTTTCGGGAAAGAGATTCCCCGATATTACCCCGCTGGAGAGCCCCATGGCTGAGCGCAAGGCCACGATTACACGCAACACGCTGGAGACCCAGATCACCGCATCGGTGAACCTGGACGGCACCGGCAAGGCTGAATTCGAGACGGGTGTTCCCTTTCTCGATCACATGATGGACCAGATTGCCCGTCACGGCATGATTGATCTGCATATCAATGCGAAGGGTGATTTGCACATCGACGCGCACCACACGGTAGAGGATATCGGCATCACACTGGGCCAGGCTGTGGCTGAGGCCGTGGGCGACAAGAAAGGCATCCTGCGCTATGGCCACGCCTATGTGCCGCTGGACGAGGCCCTGTCGCGGGTGGTCATCGATTTTTCCGGTCGGCCCGGTCTGCAGTTCAACGTCCCATTTACGCGCTCGTCGGTTGGCGGGTTTGATGTGGACCTGTTCATGGAATTCTTCCAGGGCTTCGTCAACCATGCGCTGGTGACCCTGCACATCGACAACCTGCGCGGGGACAACAGCCACCACCAGGCCGAGACGGTGTTCAAGGCCTTTGGTCGCGCTGTGCGTATGGCGCTGTCGCCCGATCCGCGCATGGCGGGTGTCACACCTTCCACCAAAGGTGTGTTGTAACAGGAATCCCGGGTATGAGTGGTATGGTCGCCGTTATTGATTACGGCATGGGCAATCTGCATTCCGTGGCCAGCGCGCTGGCGCATGTGGGCGCCGATGAAGTCGTGGTCACGCACGATGCGGACCTGATCCGCCAGGCCGATCGGGTGGTGTTCCCCGGTGTCGGCGCAATCCGCGATTGCATGTCCGAAATCCGCCGGCTGAAGTGCGACGAATTGCTTGCGCAGGCGCTCACCAAACAGCATGTGCCGGTACTTGCGATATGCGTCGGCCTGCAGGCGCTGATGGATCGCTCTGAAGAAAACGACGGCGTGGATTGCCTGGGTATCATCCCCGGCGAGGTGCGCTTCTTCGGCAATCCGTTGACGGATGCCGACGGGCAGCGCCTGAAGGTGCCGCACATGGGTTGGAATGAGGTGCACCAGCAGCGCGATCACCCCCTGTGGGCGGGTATCCCCGACATGACGCGCTTTTATTTCGTGCACAGTTACTACGTGCATGCCCGCGATCGCAGCCTGCTGGCGGGCAGCGTGGAATACGGCGTCAGCGCCGATGCCGCGCTCGCCCGTGACAACCTGTTCGCGGTGCAGTTTCACCCGGAGAAAAGCGCCGATGCCGGGCTCACCCTGTTGAAAAATTTTCTGAACTGGAACGGACAATGTTAATTATCCCCGCAATCGATCTGAAAGACGGCCAATGCGTGCGCCTGCGCCAGGGCCTGATGGACGACAGTACGGTGTTCTCGGATGATCCGGTGGCGATGGCTGCGCGCTGGGTCGATGCGGGGTGCCGACGCCTGCACCTTGTTGATCTCAACGGGGCGTTCGCCGGTGAGCCGGTCAACGGCGAGGTGGTGAAAGCGATTGCTGCGGCCTACCCGCAACTGCCCATCCAGATCGGTGGGGGTATCCGCAACCTGCAGACGATAGAGCACTACATCAAAGCCGGCGTGAGTTACGTGATTATCGGTACCAAGGCCGTGAAGGAACCGGAATTTGTCGCCGAGGCCTGTGCCGCGTTCCCGGGTAAGGTGATCGTCGGGCTGGATGCCAAAGACGGGCTGGTCGCCACCGATGGCTGGGCGGAAGTCTCCGGAGTGCTCGCCACGGATCTTGCCCGCCGCTTTGAATCTGACGGCGTGTCCGCGATTGTCTACACCGATATCGCGCGCGACGGCATGATGCAGGGTGTCAATGTGCAGGCGACTGTGGCGATGGCGCAGGCCTCCAGCATCCCGGTGATAGCGTCCGGCGGTATTACCAATATTGAAGACATTCGTGGCCTGCTGGCAGTGTCCAGCGCGGGAATCTGCGGCGCGATTACCGGCCGTGCGATTTATGAGGGTACGCTGGATGTGGCAGAGGCGCAGCGCCTCTGTGACGCGGCGGCTTAACCCCATGGGCCTGGCCAAACGTATCATCCCCTGCCTGGATGTGGACAACGGCCGCGTCGTCAAGGGCGTGAACTTTGTCGATATCCGCGACGCCGGCGACCCGGTGGAAATCGCGATGCGCTACAACGAACAGGGCGCGGATGAGGTCTGCTTTCTCGATATTACGGCCAGCTCTGACGGCCGCGAGACAACGGTACACACGGTAGAGCAAATCGCGGAACACGTGTTTATTCCGTTAACCGTGGGTGGTGGCATTCGCTCGGTGGCGGATATCCGCACGATGCTCAACGCCGGCGCCGACAAGGTCAGTATCAACACCGCGGCGATCCACAACCCGGAGCTGGTGCGTGAATCGGCGCTGCGTTTCGGTTCCCAGTGCATTGTGGTGGCGATCGATGCCAAGCGCGTGGACGATGTCGACGGTCAGCCGCGCTGGGAAATATTCACCCACGGTGGCCGCAAGCCTACCGGCATCGACGCGGTGGCGTGGGCGGTGCGTATGGCAGAGTTGGGTGCCGGGGAAATCCTGCTCACCAGTATGGATCGCGACGGCACGCGCAACGGGTTTGAGCTGGGCGTAACCAGAGCCATAACCGATGCGGTGGAGATTCCGGTGATCGCCTCAGGTGGCGTGGGCACGCTGGATCATCTTGTCGACGGCGTCACCCTGGGCGGCGCCGACGCGGTACTGGCGGCCAGTATTTTCCATTTCGGCGAGTTCACCGTGCCGCAGGCCAAGGATTACATGGCAGCGCGCGGCATTGAGGTGCGGCGCTAGGGTCTCAGGATTCCCCGGCGGTTTTCCTGTCGCGCATGCCCAGGATGTTAAGGCCCTTCAGCAGTGCCAGCGCTTCGTACAACTGGTTGTCGTCAGTGAGCAGCGGGCTGGCCTCTCTCTTCGTTCTCTTGCTCTTACCGTCGCCATTGGCATTGTCCAGGTGGCCGGACAGATCCGCTTCGGTAACCCGGCGCCCGGTGTTATACGCTGTGATGGTGGCGCGCTCCACCTCGATATCGGGCACGATTCCCTCGGCCTGGATGGAGCGGCCATTGGGCGTGAAGTACAGGGCGGTCGTGAGTTTGATCGCCCGCGAGTCAGACAGCGGCAGCACGGTTTGCACAGAGCCCTTACCAAAACTCTGGGTGCCCATGATCACCGCGCGGCCGTGATCCTGCAGTGCGCCGGCGACAATTTCCGAGGCACTGGCTGAACCCTGGTTGATCAGCACGACGATCGGCGCACCGTCTGTGGCGTCGAGCGGGTCGGCGTCATAATACAGATCCGAGTTGGCGACCCGGCCCTCGGTATAAACCACATTGCCGCCGTCCAGGAAGAGCCCGGCTACGTCGACGCTGGCGCGAAGAATGCCGCCGGGGTTGTTGCGCAGGTCCAGGATCAGGCCCTTGAGCTTCTCCTCAGACATCAGCTTTTCCAATGATTTGCGCACGTCCTCGCCGGTACTGCTCTGGAACTGCGCCACGCGAATGTAGCCGTAACCGGGTTCCAGCCAGCTCTGGCGCACGCTGGCGACTTTGATGGTATTGCGCACCAGGGTGACTTCAAACGGCTGGCTCTCGCCGGGCCGGCCGATGGAGAGCTCAATTTTACTGCCCTTGGGCCCGCGCATAATTTCGATAGCCTCGTTCAGGGTCATGCCCTTCACGGGCATGTTGCCCAGCTTGAGAATCACATCGCCGCTGCGCAGCCCGGCCTCCGCCGCAGGGGAGCCGTCGATCGGTGAGATGATTTTGACGTAACCGTCCTCCATGCCGACTTCCAGGCCAAGCCCGGTGAACTCGCCGGTGGTGGTGTCCTGCAGGCTCTGGAAGGCGTCCTCGGTGAGATACGTTGAATGCGGATCCAGGCCCATCAGCATGCCCTGTATCGCGTATTCCAGCAGCGTACTGTCGTCGATTTCCTCGACGTAACCCTGCCGTATCTGGTTGAAAACCTCCGCAAAGGTGCGCAATTCATCGAGCGGCAACTGGCCCTGCTCTTCTACAGCGGACAGCGGTGCGGACAGGGCCATTGCAAAGACAGTGGCAATGCCCGCCAGGGAGTTTCGGAGCGTGGAATCAAGGCGCATGGGTATAGTCTGTAGACCGGTAACCTGAAGGCCCACAGTCTACCTCATTCTTCCCCTTCTGCGCCAAGCCGGTTCAGCGCGATGGTAATTATTGCGTACACCAACCGTTGGGGTCTGTGGGTTTGCCGTTGTGCCGGATTTCAAAATACAGGGCGGCCTGGTCTTCGCCGCCGGTATTGCCCACCGTGCTGATGGGGCTGCCGACAGTCACCCACTCGCCCACCTCCCGCAACAGGCTTTCATTGTGGGCATAGAGACTCATATAGCCATCGCCGTGATCGATGATCAGGAGCAGGCCAGAGCCGCGCAACCAGTCGGCGTAGACCACGCGGCCGTGGTGGATGGCCTGCACGGTTGTGCCCTCCTCGGCGGGAATGGTAATTCCCTGCCAGCGCATTTTGCCCTCATTGCGCGAGCGGCCGAACTGGTTGCTGTGCTTGCCGTCAATCGGCCAGGGCATCTCGCCCTTTGCACTCTGGAATGACGCGTAGTTGTCCGGTGTTTCGAGGTTGACGACGGCCTCTTCAATCGCGCGCAGCAGGTCCTCCAGTTGCTTGCGATTCTCCTCCTTCTCCTTGAGCTGGGCGCTGCTGGTGCTGATGCTGGCACTCAGTTCCTCCAGCGCCAGCTTGCGGCTGGCCTGGGCGGCGGTGAGCTCGCCCTGCTGTTGCAGCAGGGTCTCGCCGCGCACCGCCAGATCTGCCTGTGTCTTGTCGATGCGCAGTTGTATTTCCTCGAGTTCCCGCAGGGTCTCGCGGTACTGTTCGAGCAGCGTATTGCGGGCGCGGAAGAAATACCGGTAGTAGCCCAGTGACCGGGCCACCGTGTGTGGGTTTTCCTGGTTGAGAATGACCTTGATTTCCCCCTGGCGACCCATCTGCCACGCGGTCTTCAGCTCCTGGGCGATGCGTGATTGCTGCAGGTCGCGCGCTTTCTCGAGCTCCGGGCGTCGCGCCTCCAGTTCCACCAGTTCTTTCGCGCCCTTTTCCAGCGCCTGTTGATTCTCGGTGATCTGGCGCTGCAGGGTGCCCAGTTCGACTTCAGACTGCCGCAATTGCTGCTGCAGCTCGTCGTGGCGAAGGCTGGCGGCGGAGATTTCCCGCGTAATACTCTGGATATCCTCCTCAAGCTGCTGCAGTTGCTCGCGCGCAACTTCCGCGTCGGATTGCGCCAGGCCCTGCGTTGCAAGGGCGGCAAGCAACAGCCCCGCTAGCCAGAGTTGCCGACGAGTTTCAGGCATTGCGGGTCGCCGTGAGGTGGTGGTCGGCGCCGGTCAAGCGGGCGCGGTAAACAGAATGCGGCCGGTCATTTCAGGCGGCTGCGGCAGGTCCATCAGGCCCAGCAGGGTCGGGGCGATGTCTGCGAGTATCCCGCCCGAGGGCTGCAGCGTCAGCTTTTTCGCGCCGATGTAGACTAATGGCACCAGTTCGGTGGTGTGCTGGGTGTGCTTCTGGCCCGAGTCATAATCGAGCATCTGTTCACAATTGCCGTGATCGGCCGTTACCAGCGCCTGCCCCCCCACGTCCAACAGGGCCTTCTCCACGCGGCCCAGGCATTCATCCAGCGTTTCCACGGCTTTGACGGCGGCCTCGAATACACCGGTGTGCCCAACCATGTCGCCGTTGGCGTAGTTGCACACGATCAGGTCGTACTTGCCTGACGTAATGGCTTCTACCAGTTTATCTGTGACTTCGGGCGCACTCATCTGGGGCTGCAGGTCGTACGTTGCGACATCGGGTGAGGCGATGAGCTGGCGCTCCTCGCCCGCGAACAGCGCTTCGCGGCCGCCGCTGAAGAAGAAGGTCACGTGGGCGTATTTCTCTGTTTCGGCGATGCGCAGCTGTGTCATGTCGCGCTTTGCCAGGTAATCGCCCAGTACGTTGTCCAGCGCCTCGGGCCCGAACGCACAACTGGTGGCGAGATCGGCCGCATACTCGGTGAGTGTGACGAAGTCGGCGAGCTGTGGGACTACCTTGCGCTGGAAATGGTCAAATCGGGCGTCGACGAAGGCGTGGGTGAGCTGGCGCGCGCGATCCGAGCGAAAATTCATGAACAGTACGGTGTCGTTATCGGCAATGACTGCGGCACCTTCCTGTTCACCTGCTATTACTGTGGGCAGGACAAACTCGTCATTCTCGTCGCGGGCATAGGCATCAGCGAGCGCCTGCGCGGCACTGCTGGCGCGGTGGTCGGCGGCGCCTTCGGTGAGCATTCTGTACGCGGATTCGATGCGGTCCCAGCGGTTGTCCCTGTCCATTGCGTAGTAGCGCCCGCAGATGCTGGCAGTCCTGCCGCAGCCGAGTTCAGCAAACAGGGCATCCGCTTTTTCCAGCGAGGGCGCCGCGCTGCGTGGCGGCGTGTCGCGGCCGTCCAGGAAGGCGTGCAGGTAAACACGCCGGGCGCCGCGCTCAGCGGCAAGGCGAATAGCGGCGAATATCTGCTCCTCGTGGCTGTGTACGCCGCCGGGAGAGAGCAATCCGAAGATATGCACAGCGCCGCCGGCCGCGATCGCCTTGTCGATACCGCCGGTGAGAGCGGGGTTTTGGTTGAAGCTGCCATCGCTGATCGCTTTGTCGATGCGCGTGATGTTCTGGTAAATCACACGGCCTGCCCCCAGGCTCATATGGCCGACCTCGGAATTCCCCATCTGCCCGCCCGGCAGGCCGACATCCTCACCTGAGGCCGAGATGAGTGCGTGCGGACACTCGGCCCAGAGGCGATCCCACACGGGCGTGTTGGCATTGGCAATGGCGTTGTCCTTGCTTTCCTCACGGTAGCCCCAGCCATCCAGCACAATCAGGACAGTGGGCTTTTTGTTACTCTCGCGCATGATAATTCCGACCAAACAGGGATGTGACGGTGGGTTAAAGCGCGCTATTTTAACCTGTCCGGCAAGGCAGTGCATTGTCTGTATGCCCTGTTAGCGAGGGCGTTGCGACGTTTGTGCGGTGGTGTCCATACGCGCGATGGCGGACTGGTTGCGCTGGGGCAGACCCTGTATACTTGCGCCCCTTGAATTAACGATACCCGCAATCGTCTCCCGGCAGCCGCAGCTGCCTTCAACCGTCGTCAACAGGTAGCAGCAACTAAAACCATGGCACTATTTTTTGAATTTCTGGCGCAGCAATGGATGCTGGCGGGGGCCCTTGCGGCAGTTATTGTGATGCTGATCCTGCATGAAGCCCGCAAGTCCGGCCCGTCCCTCACGCCGCAGCAGGGGATCAACCTGGTTAACTCCGAGCAGGGCATTTTCCTGGATTTGCGCGATGCCGGCGAGTTCAAGAAGGGACACATCGTCGGTGCGATAAACATTCCATCGGCCAAATTGGTCGCGCGCATGGCCGAGCTGGAAAAGTATAAGGACAAGCCCATCGTGCTGGTGTGCAAGATGGGCCAGCAGTCGAGTGCTGCAGGCAAGCAGCTGAAGGCGGCAAATTATTCGAAGGTCTACAAGATGTCCGGTGGCATGATGGAGTGGACCAACCTGCAACTGCCCACAGTCGCCTGAGGCAAGTAATCCGCTATGAGCCAGGGCGTCACCATGTATACCACGCAGTTCTGTCCCTACTGCGTGCGCGCGCGCAGTTTGCTCGATAGCAAAGGTATCGCCTACGAGGATATCGCGGTTGATCACGACCCGGGGCTGCGCCTGGAAATGGCGACCCGCAGCGGACGCAATACAGTCCCGCAGATCTGGATAGGTGAGCAGCACATCGGTGGTTGCGACGAGATGATGATGCTGGAACGGCAGGGTCGCCTGGACGACATGCTGGCGCGAGCGGGCACCGCGCCCCGAACTATTTAACACGACATTGTTTAAGACTACGGAGAATGGCAAATGGCCGATGAACAGGCAGCAGTAAACCAGCAACAGTTTTCGGTGCAGCGTATCTACACCAAGGATTTGTCGTTTGAATCGCCCTCGACACCGGGCGTATTCAAAAAGCAGTGGCAGCCAAAGGTAAGCGTCGACCTCAACACCAAAAGTAATGCCATCGACGAGGAGGGAAATTTTGAAGTCGTCCTCGCCATCACCATCACGGCCAAGATCGATGAAGATACCGCGTTCCTGATTGAGGTTCACCAGGCCGGAATTTTCTTCATAAAGGGTTTTCAGGGTGAGGATCTGCGGCGCATTCTCGGCACCGCAGCACCCAACGTACTGTTTCCCTACGCGCGTGAAACGATCGATTCCCTCTGCGTGAAAGGCGCGTTCCCCGCTATCATGCTGGCACCGGTAAACTTTGAAGCGGTCTACCAGCAGGCGTTGGCGCAGTCACAAAATGCCCCAGCCGACGGCTCATCAGCTACGCATTGATTGGCTGAAGACAGCGTCGAGAAGGGGCACAGTTCCGAACGGATTTCATAAGCTCGTAAATGGCATATAGGCGGGAAATTGAATCCCATAGGGTTGGGACTGTGCGAGGCAGGACGCCGAGCTCAAGCCCCCATGGATGGGTTCACGGCGTGTCCCAATCCTATGGGATTCAGTTTGCTGCCGGTCTTGAAGATTAGTAAGCACTTACTTAATCAAGTCCAGGAAATCCCAACTGCCGCAACCCCTCGTACACTACCAGCGCGGCCGCATTACTCAGGTTGAGGCTGCGACTCTGGGGTTTCATCGGAATACGGATGGTGCCCGCGGCCCCCAGGCGCTCCAGCACCTCCGACGGCAGCCCGCGAGTCTCGGGTCCGAAGAGGATGGCATCGCCCTCCCGGAAGTGAACCTGATGGTACAGGCTGCCGCCCCTGGTGGTGGCGGCTAAAATCCTGGGCTCTCCGTGCTGCAGGCAAAAACTTGCCAGATCCGGGTAGAGCTGAATATCGGCAAACTCCCGGTAGTCCAGTCCCGCCCGGCGCATCTTTTTGTCCTCCAGGTCAAACCCCAGCGGTTCTATAAGATGCAGTGAGCACCCGGTGTTGGCACACAGGCGGATGATGTTGCCGGTGTTGGGTGGAATCTCCGGCTCGTACAAGACAATTTTAAACATGGGACGCTACAATTCCAGGTCCTTGATTTTACGGGTGAGCGTATTGCGCCCCCACCCCAGCAACTCGGCTGCATCCCGTTTGCGCCCCTGGGTGTGCTGCAGCGCTACCTGAATCATCACTTTCTCAAATGCCGGAACCGCTTCCTGCAGAATCTGTTGTTTGCCCTGCACCAACTCATTGCGTGCCCACTGAAACAGCAGGTCACGCCACTCTGATTTCTCGCTCGCCTGTGGCCTGGGTGAGGCCGAGCCCAGCTCCGGGGGTAAGTCACTCAGGTGTACTTCCCGACCCGAAGCCATCACGGTGATCCAGCGACAGCAGTTCTCCAGTTGCCGCACATTGCCCGGCCAACTCAGCCCGACCAGGAATTCCTCGGCCTCCGGTAGCAGAATCTTCGTTTCACCTCCCAGTTCCTTCGCCGCCTGCTGGAAGAAATACTTCATCAGCCTGGGAATATCCTCGCGCCGCTCGGCGAGCGTCGGGATATGTATGCGAATCACATTGAGGCGGTGAAACAGGTCCTCCCGGAAGTCGCCTCGCTGCACCAGGTTTTCCAGGTTCTGGTGAGTAGCGGCGATGATGCGCACATCGACAGAGACAGGAACATGACCACCCACGCGATAGAATTCGCCGTCGGCGAGCACGCGCAGGAGGCGGGTCTGTGTATCGGCGGGCATATCGCCGATCTCGTCCAGGAAGAGCGTGCCGCCATCAGCCTGTTCAAAGCGGCCCTGCCGCCTGCTGTTGGCGCCGGTGAAAGCGCCTTTTTCGTGCCCGAATAATTCCGATTCCATCAGGTCCTTCGGAATGGCGGCCATATTGAGGGCTATAAAGGGGGCGTCGCGGCGCGGACTGTGGCGATGCAGGGCTCGCGCTACCAGCTCCTTGCCCGTGCCGGATTCGCCGTTGATCAGCACAGTAATATTGCTGTGGGCCAGCCGGCCTATCGCGCGAAATACTTCCTGCATCGCTGGCGCCTCACCGATGATTTCGGTGTGTGGCACTTCTTCTGCGGCGGGAACAGTACCTTTTTGCTCCCGGGCATGCGCCAGGGCGCGCTCGGTGACCGCGACGACTTCGTCGAGATCGAAGGGTTTGGGCAGGTACTCAAAAGCGCCCTTCTGGTAAGCGGCGACAGCGCTGTCGAGGTCAGAGTGAGCGGTGGTGATGATCACGGGCAGGTCGGGATGATATTCCTTGATACGCGCGAGCAGCTCCAGGCCATCTGTGCCGGGCATGCGGATATCGCTGATGATCACATCCGGCTGGCTCTGGGAAATTTTTCGCAGCAGTTCGTCGGCGTCCGCAAAACTCTCGTTCTCGATCCCGGCCTGGGACAGGGCGCGCTCCAGCACCCATCGGATTGAGTTGTCGTCGTCTGCGATCCAGACTTTAGAAAGCTTACGCATGCGGTGTTTCCATAGGTAGATAAAAGGTGAAGCGGGTTTCGCCGGGGTAGCTCTCGCACTCGAGGGAGCCCCCGTGAAGATGAATGATGGACTGGGCTATCGACAGGCCCAGGCCGGTGCCATCAGCGCGGCCCGTGACCATGGGCGCAAACACTGCAGGTTGCAGGTCTGCCGGGATACCGGGTCCGTTGTCGATGATATCCACTCTGCAAACCAGTCGATGGAGTTGTGTGCCCACCGTGAACTGGCGTTGGGAGCGGCTGCGCAGGATGATTTGACACTGCTCAGGGTCGGTTGCAGCCTGTACAGCATTGCGCATGATGTTGAGTACGGCCTGGATCAGCTGGGCGCGGTCGCAGGGAAACTCCGGCAGGCTCGGATCATAATCCCGGATAATCGTAACGCGGTTGTCCGCTTCAGCGCTGATCAGGCTGCGAACGTGTTCCAGGACCTCGTGGATATTCAGCGGTTGCAGTGCCAGTTGCCGATTGGGCCCCAGCAGCCTGTCCACGAGATCGCGCAATCTGTCCGCCTCGCGGATGATAATTCTGGTGTACTCGGCCAGGTCCTCGTCCGCCAACTCCCTCGCCAACAACTGGGCGGCCCCCCGCACCCCGCCGAGTGGATTCTTGATCTCATGAGCCAGCCCGCGGATCACTGCCCGGCTGGTTTCCTGCGCGTATTGCTGGCTCCCGTCCCGGCTGATCCTGAGCAGCCGGTCTACCGCCATAAGCTCAACCAGCAGCCCGGTGCTGCCATCGGCATGCGGGAAAGGGGTGATGATAACGTCGACATGAATCTCCTGCCCTGAGTGCAGGGTGAGGGCGACGCTGCGACTGGCGTGAGGGCTATCGCTTTCGAGCACCTGTGTCAGGGACCCCAGCCACTCGTGGGAGTGCTGCAGCAGTTTCTCAGCGTGCACGCCCAGGCAGCGCGCCTCGGATGTGTCCAGCAGTGCCTGGCCGGAGGCGTTGAGCGCGGTGACCGTCAGGTCGCCGCTCAATACCAGTATCCCGGTACTGATACTGTCCAGTATGCTCGATTCCAGATTCATCCCTGCCTCATCTGTTGGCTACTCAGCCCCGGTGTGGGGCAACCTCCTGCAGCCGGCCCCCTAATGCATAAGCAATAATGGAGCCAGATCAGGGTGAAGCGCTTAAAATTTTTAAAACGCCTGAATACTGGCCATTGCCCCGAAGTTGGCGCTTACATTTCTGTGCTGTCCAGCGCTGAACACGGGTGGAGGTGGCTCAGGCAGTTAGCAGGAGGCAGTGGCGCCAGTACCGTGCGCACCATTATGGTGCAGCACGGGTGGGTTCTTGTCCAGACGGGTGACTAGCGATTCTTGTTCTTGGTCGAGGGGCGATGGACATAGACGCGCACAGGCTCTGATACAGCCTGCGTTTCGCCTGTGTTGCTGACCACGGCGACGGTGAGGTCGTGTTGTCCACGAAATACGTTGATCAGATCCCACATGGTATCTCGCTGCGGGTCGCCCCAGGCGACGCCGTCAACGAACAACTGTAAGCCTGCGTATTTCTTCAGGGCGGGGCTGACATGCACATTGACGGAAAAATTACCCGGGCCCATCGGGAAGGAGGTCTGGTCGGTGGGGGAAGTAATTGTCACCACGTAGGGGGGAGGTGCTTCCTCTTCAACGGCCGGGGTATCGGTGTCGGGAAGGGGCATGATTTGTGGCGGCTCTACGGTATTGGTGCGCTGAACCTTAATCTGTTCTGCGGGCTGGGCAGTTGCGCCGGGCGCATCGGTAAACACCACATTGCCCTCTGCATCGGTGGTGCGGTAAATCGAATCGGCCGCACCGTTAAAGGACGCCAGCAACAGGGCAAGCAGTAGAAATCTGGACATGAATGTAATCTCATGTGGTCGCGAATGCGCATACCCTACCAGAAATTGTCCTGATACAAGAGCATCAAAAGCGGTAACTGTGATGGTCTGTCGCAAAAAAAAAGCCCGCATAAGCGGGCTTTTCCGGTATTGCTGCAGATCTTAGCAGGAGTAGTACATCGCAAACTCAACAGGGTGCGTTGTCATATCCAGGCGCTGGACCTCCTCGGACTTCAGTTCGATGAATGCATCGATCATATCGTCAGAGAACACGCCACCGCGGGTGAGGAATTCACGATCGGCATCCAGGGCTTCCAACGCCATGGTCAGGCTGGAGGCAACGGTAGGAATGGCCTTGCCCTCTTCCGGGGGCAGGTCGTACAGATCCTTGTCAGAAGGGTCGCCGGGGTGAATTTTGTTCTGGATACCGTCGAGGCCGGCCATCAACATGGCGGCGAACGCCAGGTAAGGGTTGGCTGAGGGATCCGGGAAGCGAACCTCAACACGCTTGCCTTTGGGGTTGGCTTCGTAGGGAATACGAATTGACGCTGAGCGGTTACAGGCTGAATAGGCCAGCATTACCGGTGCTTCGAAGCCGGGTACCAGACGCTTGTACGAGTTGGTAGAAGAGTTGGTGAAGGCGTTCAGCGCACGCGCGTGCTTGATGATGCCGCCAATGTAATACAGGGCTTCCGTGGACAGGCCGGAGTAGCCGTCGCCCGCGAACAGGTTTTCTCCGCCTTTGGAGATCGATTGGTGCACGTGCATACCGGAGCCGTTGTCACCGACGATGGGCTTGGGCATGAAGGTGGCGGTTTTACCGTAGGCGTGAGCGACATTGTGTACGCAGTACTTCAGTATCTGCACCTCGTCGGCTTTCTTCACCAGCGTGCTGAAACGGACGCCGATCTCACACTGGCCGGCAGTCGCAACCTCGTGGTGGTGTACTTCGATGTCGAGACCCATCTGCTCCATCGCGGTACACATCGCGGCGCGGATATCGTGCAGCGAATCGACCGGCGGTACGGGAAAGTAACCACCTTTAACGCCGGGCCGGTGGCCGGTGTTGCCTTCTTCAAATTTGTGGTCTGAGGCCCAGGCGGCTTCATCCGAGTGAATCTTGACGCTGCAGCCGCTCATGTCGACCTGCCATTTGATGTCGTCGAAAACGAAGAACTCTGGCTCGGGCCCAAAAAATGCGGTGTCGCCGATACCGGTGGACTTCAGGTAGTCTTCTGCACGTTGCGCGATTGAGCGCGGATCGCGGTCGTAACCCTGCATGGTGGAGGGCTCGGCGACGTCGCAGCGCAAAATCAGGGTAGCATCGTCCGTGAAGGGGTCCAGCACCGCGGTGGAGTCGTCGGGGACCAGCACCATGTCGGAGTTGTTGATACCTTTCCAGCCGGCGATGGAAGAACCGTCAAACATCTTGCCGCCGTCGAAGAAGCCTGCAGTCACTTCCTTGGACGGGATGGTGACGTGCTGCTCCTTGCCGTGGGTGTCGGTGAAGCGCAGGTCTACCCAGCGGACTTCGTTATCTTTAATCAGCTTCAGGGTGTTCTTTGACATTTTTTGGTCTCCGTAGGGCAGTAGTCGGACCAGCCACGCCGGCCCGTGTTGTTACCTGTCGCCAGCAGTGCAGGCGCTACAGGTGTTATCAGAAGTCTCAATAAAAGCAAAAGCTGTGCCATAAAGGCGCTTCAGGCAACCTACTGAAATTTAAAGGGTTTATCCTCGCAATTACAGATCGACTACCACGCGCGCACCACAATGATGCGAACGTGCTACATTTTGGTGCAATTTCCAAAATGGCAGGATGGCATGAATGGTCTACACATTTGCCAGAGCGAAGTCCGTATAATACCCGCCCTGTTCAGACGCAATGGTTATGGCCTCAATGCAATTCGTTGTCAAGTATTTCTCTGAAATCGTTATGAAGAGTAAGCCGGTCCGGCGACAGTTTGTTCGCCAACTGGAGGAAAACCTGCGCGCCGTGTTGCGCGACATCGACCCGGATGTGGTGTTGCGCAGGAGCTGGGACAAGTTGCGCGTGGAAACCAGCGTGCGCGATGAGCAGACCCTGGCGCAGCTGGTCCATACGATGTGCAGCACGCCGGGCGTGACGCTGGTGCTTGAGGTGCAGGAGCACCCCCTGGAGGGGCTCGATGACATCGTGGAGCAGGTGCTGCCGGTATACGTATCACGGCTTGCCGGGAGGACTTTCGCGGTGCGTTGCCGGCGCAGCGGTAGCCATCCGTTCACTTCGCTTGATGTCGAGCGCCAGGTGGGTGGTGCGTTGCTGGCCCGCACACAGGCATCCGGCGTCAAGCTTAACAACCCCGATGTCACGGTGGAACTGGAGATCAGTGGGCAGGCATTGTTTGTTGTCGCCGCCCGCCATCGCGGCCCGGGTGGCTACCCGGTTGGCAGCCTTGATCCAGTGCTCTCCCTGATGTCGGGAGGGTTCGATTCCCCGGTGGCCAGCTACCTCACGATGAAGCGGGGTATGCGCACACACTTCCTGTTTTTCCAACTCGGGGGTCGGGACCAGGAGTTGGCGGTGAAGGAGGTTGCGCTGCACCTGTGGCAGCAGTATGGCGGCAGGCAGCGGGTACTGTTTATCACCGTGCCGTTTGAGGAGGTCGTGGCGGAACTGCTGGACAAGGTCCAGGACAGTTATATGGGAGTCATCCTCAAGCGCATGATGCTGCGGGTTGCTGATCGCCTGGCGGAGGAGTTGCAGGTTGACGCGCTGGTCACGGGCGAGTGCGTCGCCCAGGTCAGCTCCCAGACGCTGCGCAATCTGTCGGTGATTGATCGTGTCACCGACCGGCTGGTACTGCGCCCGTTGATCGCCACCGACAAGGAAGAGATCATGCGCATAGCGGAACAGATCGGCACAGCCGTTTTTGCGGCCAATATGCCCGAGTACTGCGGTGTCATTTCAGTGCGGCCCACAACGCGGGCAAAGCTGGACCGCACCGAGGCGCAGGAGCGCTACTTCGATATGGCGATACTGGACAGGGCTGTCGCCAACAAGCGGCAGATACGGATAGACCGGTTGGCCGAGGAGGACCTGCAGCGCACCGATGTGGAAGTGCTGTCGGTGCCCCTGGCGCACGGCACCATCATTGATATCCGCCACCCGGACGAGGAGGAGATGGCGCCGCTGAAGTTGCACGTTCCGGTGGTAAAAATCCCTTTCTACGAATTGCACAGCCGGGCGGGGGAGCTCGATTCAGGCAATACGTATATGCTTTATTGCGGCAAAGGTGTAATGAGCCGCCTCCACGCGAGCCACCTGATCGATGAGAAGGCGCTGGATATCAAGGTTTACGCCCCCTGAGCGGGGTTATCCGGCGCGCTTTATTCGTACACATTTCACACAACTCTCTAGCAGCCTCGCGCGGGGCGATGGGGTATAATCCGCGCCTTTTTTTACGGTGCACTTGCACCATGAGGTAATCCCCTTGATCGATAATCTTCGCAATATCGCCATTATTGCTCACGTAGACCATGGTAAAACCACGCTCGTAGACTGCCTCCTGCAGCAATCCGGCACGCTCGACCGACGCTCTGATGGCGCCGAGCGCATTATGGATTCCAATGACCAGGAGCGGGAGCGAGGCATCACCATTCTGGCCAAGAACACGGCGATCGAGTGGAACAACTACCGCATCAATATCGTTGATACCCCGGGACACGCCGATTTTGGCGGCGAGGTGGAACGCGTTTTGTCCATGGTCGATTCCGTGCTGCTGCTGGTGGATGCTGTGGACGGCCCGATGCCACAGACCCGCTTTGTGACCTCCAAGGCGTTTGAGCAGGGCCTCAACCCGATTGTGGTCATCAATAAGGTGGATCGCCCGGGCGCGCGGCCCGATTGGGTTGTGGACCAGGTTTTTGACCTGTTTGACCGCCTCGGTGCCACCGATGAGCAGCTGGACTTCCCCATTATTTATACCTCCGCGATTATGGGTATCGCCGGGCTGGATCACGAGCAGATGGCCGAAGACATGCAGCCTTTGTTCGAAACGGTGATCGAGAAAGTACCCGCCCCCGCAGTGAATTCCGACGGCCCCCTGCAAATGCAGATCAGTGCGCTGGACTACAGCAGTTACGTGGGCGTGATCGGTGTCGGCCGGATTACGCGCGGCAAGCTGACGCCCAATACGCAAGTCGTGGTGGTGGATAGCGAGGGTGGCAAGCGCAAGGGCAAAGTCCTGCAGGTGATGGGCCACATGGGGCTCGACCGGATCGATGTCGCGGCCGCCGAGGCGGGTGACATCGTGTGCGTTACCGGCATCGAGGGCCTGAATATTTCCGACACGCTGTGTGATCCGGCCTGTCCGGAAGCCCTTCCGCCCCTGTCGGTGGATGAGCCCACCGTCAGCATGACGTTCCAGGTCAACGACTCACCGTTTGCCGGCAAGGAAGGCAAATTCGTCACGTCGCGCAATATCAAGGATCGACTCGAGCGGGAACTGATTCACAACGTGGCCCTGCGTGTGGAGCCCGGTGACTCGCCGGATAAATTCAAGGTTTCCGGGCGCGGAGAGCTGCACCTGTCAGTGCTGATCGAATCCATGCGCCGCGAGGGGTTTGAGCTGGGCGTATCCCGACCCGAGGTTATTCGCAAGGAAGTGGACGGGGTCATGCAGGAACCCTTTGAGCAACTGGTCATCGATTGCGAGGAGAAGCACCAGGGCGCTGTGATGGAAGAATTGGGACTGCGCCGTGCCGAGTTGGAGAATATGGTGCCGGACGGCAAGGGTCGGGTGCGCCTGGAGTTTATTATCCCCGCCCGCGGCCTGATCGGCTTCCGCTCCCTGTTTATGACACTGACATCGGGCGGCGGTATTCTCACACACGTTTTCGACCACTACGGGCCGGTCAAGAACGCGGAAATTATCCACCGCGCCAACGGCGTCCTGGTGTCGATGGTCAAGGGGAAAGCGCTCGGTTACTCGCTCTTTAACCTGCAGGAGCGCGGTCGCATCTTTGTGGATCCGAACGTGGAAGTCTACGAGGGACAGATCATCGGGTTGCACAGCCGCGGCAATGACCTCGCGGTAAACCCCATCAAGGGCAAGCAGCTGACCAATGTGCGCGCATCCGGTACGGACGAGGCGCTCACGCTGACACCCCCGGTACGACACACCCTGGAGCAGGCGCTGGAATTTATCGAGGACGATGAACTGGTGGAGGTTACACCGCTCAGCATCCGCCTGCGCAAGAAATTGTTGCAGGAGCATGAACGCCGCAAAGCCGCGCGCGGCTGAGGCCGGACGCCCTGGTTGTGAAGGCTTTGTTGCAACGTGTGAGCCGGGCCAGCGTGACGGTGGATGCAAGGTGCGTCGGCGAGATCGAACAGGGTTTGCTGGTATTCCTCGGCCTGGATAAGGACGATGATCGGCTGGCGGCTGACCGCATAGTGGAAAAGCTGCTGGCGTACCGCGTTTTCGCCGACGCGGAAGGCCGTATGAATTGCAGTGTCGCAGATGTCGGCGGCGGCGTGCTGCTGGTGTCACAGTTCACGCTGTCGGCGGACACCCGTAAAGGGCTCAGGCCGAGCTTTTCCTCGGCAATGCCGCCTGCCGAGGCGGTGCAACTATACGATTACTTCCTCGCCCGGTTGCGCCAGCGCCACCCCGTAGTGGCAGCGGGAGAGTTCGGCGCTGACATGCAGGTCAGCCTCGTGAACGACGGGCCGGTCACCTTTCTGCTGGAATGCTAGGCGCCTGGTAACGCATCTGCCGGTGCAGGATATCGTCCTCGAGGTACTCACTACCCTCCCCGACAAAACCCAGCGAAGCGTAAAACGGTTGTAAGTGAGACTGGGCGCTGATCCGGATGCCGTGCCCCGGCCACCGAGTCAGATTGTGATCAATGCCCCGCTGCACCAATTCCCTGCCCAGGTCCTGACCGCGCCTGGTTGGGCACACCACGATGCGTCCCAGTGCGCTTTCGGGGTAAACGAGCCCCGGTGGAAGGCAGCGCAGGTAGGCGAGAAGTTCGTTACCGCTGCTGCAGAGCATGTGTGTCGACTGGTGATCGAGGCCGTCGAGATCCAGGTAGGCGCAGCGTTGTTCAACAACAAAGACCTCCTGGCGCAAGCGCAGCACGGCGTATAGCCAGGGAGTGGTCAATTCGTTAAAAAGCAGGGTATCCCACTGCATACTCGTAGTACTCCTACAGCACGATGGTGGATTCTAACAAAAGTTGAGAGTGTCGTTCTCGGATGCCGGTTTAGTTGCTACTATAGGTCCCCGATCCGGGTGGTAACAGCCGCAGCGGGGGATACGAATACCACCCCCAATCCAAACAGAGCAGGGCTTAAAGCATGTTGGTAAATATTGACGCTCAGGATATATCAGCGTTGAGCCAGCAGTTCGAAAAACTGGTTGGCGCACTGCTGGATGTAGTGAAAATGCCGGCGATGCCTCTCGATGTAGATGTTACCCCGGCCGGCAACTTTCGCGGCTTTGACGGCGGGCAATTCTATGTAGTGGAGCAGGGCTCCATCACTGCCCGTTACCAGGATAAAACCATTTACACGATGGAAGTGGGCGATATCCTGCTGCCGGATATAGCCGGTGGCCAGGATCCGCATATCGCCGTGTACTACGGCAGCGATGCCGGTGCCCAGCTGCGTTGTTATCCCGCGCTGGAATTTATGCAGCGGGTCTTTAACGAGCCGGCGGCGATCCGTTTGTGGACACGCCTTCTGGTGACTTACGCTGGCCTGATGCTGCGCATTACTGCGGCCAACCTGCAGGAGGAGAAGCCCGCTACGCCGGGTTTTGAAGTCTACGAACCCGGTGAGATTATTATCCGCCAGGGAGATCGGGCAGATTACGTCTACAACATGAGCTCGGGTGTCGCAGAAGTACTGGTTGATGATGTCAATGTGGGGCGCATTGGCGACGGCGAGATATTCGGTGCGATGGCGGCGCTGACGCACTCGGATCGCAGTGCAACCGTCAGGGCCAAAACCACCTGCTCCGTCGTGAAGGTTCCCAAGGAACAATTTACTGAACTCATCAAGAGCAATCCGGCCACCATACACAGTCTGTTGATCGACATGGCGAACTCTATCGTCAACCTCAACGAGCAATTGGTCGGCTCGCAGGAAAACCTGCCGGGTAACAAGCACCTGGAGTAGGCACCGGTTGGGTCACGGTAAGCCTTTCAGAAAGCCTCGCTGCAACACCACTATTGTTAACAATGCCAAGTAGTTAGGGAAAAATGACTGATATTCTGGAAATCGATAGCGACGGCACCGAGCAGGTGTCACTCAAGCTCTACGCCGAGAAGGCCTATCTGGATTATTCCATGTACGTCATCCTCGACCGTGCCCTGCCGCACGTCGGCGACGGATTGAAGCCAGTGCAGCGACGTATCGTCTACGCGATGAGTGAGCTGGGGCTGAAATCCACAGCAAAATTCAAGAAGTCTGCCCGTACCGTTGGTGATGTAATCGGTAAATTTCATCCGCACGGTGATAGCGCGGCCTACGAGGCCATGGTATTGATGGCGCAGGATTTCAGCTATCGCTACCCGCTGGTCGACGGGCAGGGCAACTGGGGCTCCCCCGACGATCCAAAATCCTTCGCCGCGATGCGTTATAGCGAGTCGCGCCTGACCAGCTATGCAGATGTCCTGCTCGGTGAACTCGGCCAGGGCACGGTGGACTGGACGCCGAACTTTGACAGCACGCTCGATGAACCGACGGTACTGCCCGCGCAGGTGCCCAATGTGCTGCTCAATGGCACGACGGGGATTGCCGTGGGCATGGCAACCGATATTCCGCCACACAACCTGCGCGAGGTGGTGGCGGCGACGGTGCTTCTGCTGGAATCACCGAAATCCACGGTAGAGGAGTTATGCCAGCATGTGCTGGCCCCGGACTTCCCCACCAATGCGGAGATCATCACGCCGCGCGAAGAGATCCTGGCGATGTACAAGACAGGGCGCGGTGGGCTGCGCATGCGCGCGGTCTGGGAGCGCGACGGCGGTGATATCGTGATCAACGCCCTGCCTTACCAGGTGTCCGGGTCCAGGGTGTTGGAGCAGATCGCCCAGCAGATGCAGGCCAAAAAGCTGCCAATGGTGTCGGACTTGCGCGATGAGTCAGACCACGAAAACCCCACTCGCCTGGTCATAGTGCCGCGTTCCAACCGCGTCGACCTGGACGCCCTGATGAGCCATTTGTTCTCCAGCACCGATCTGGAGCGCAGCTACCGCATCAATCTCAACATGATCGGTATCGACGGTCGCCCCGGCGTGAAAGGCCTGGACCGCCTGCTCAAGGAGTGGTTGAAGTTTCGCACCGATACCGTCCGGCGCCGCCTGGAGTACCGCCTGGAGCGGGTGCTCAAGCGCCTGCATATTCTAGAGGGCTACCTGGTTGCCTTCCTGAATATCGATGAGGTGATTCATATCATCCGCACCGAAGATAAACCCAAGCCAGCGCTTATTGCGCGCTTTGGTATTTCCGATATCCAGGCCGAAGCCATTCTGGACCTGAAGCTGCGCAACCTGGCCAAGCTCGAGGAGATGAGTATTCGCGGGGAGCAGGATGAGCTCCAGGACGAACGCGACCAGCTGGAGAAAGTGCTGGGCAGCGAAGCCCGGCTGAAAACCCTGATCAAGAAAGAGTTGCTGGCGGTGGCTGAGCAGTTTGGAGATGACCGGCGCTCGCCGCTGGTCGCGCGGGATGAGGCGAAGGCGTTCAGTGAACTCGAGTTGGTGAGCGCCGACCCGATCACGGTAGTGATGTCGGAGAAGGGCTGGATCAGGGCGGCCAAGGGCCACGATATCGATCCGACCAGCCTCAGCTACAAATCCGGCGACAGCTATAAAATGTGCGCTTTTGGTCGCAGCAATCAACCGGTCGTCATTCTCGATTCTACCGGTCGGGCCTACAGTGTTCCGTCCCACAACCTGCCCTCGGCCCGCGGCCAGGGTGAGCCGGTGACCGGTCGGATCAACCCTCCCTCCGGGGCGTCCTTTGGTGGCCTGATGATGGGTTCAGACGATGCGCTCTACCTGCTGGCCAGCGACGCCGGTTATGGCTTTGTCGCCAAACTGGGTGACCTGCAGACTAAAAACCGCGCGGGCAAGGCCGTCATCAGCCTTCCCAAGGGCGGACAGGTGCTGCAGCCGGCAGCGATCAGTGCGGTGGAGGACACGCTGGTTGCCGCTGTCTCCAGTGAGGGGCGCCTGCTGATATTCCCGCTCGCGGATCTGCCGCAGATGGCGCGCGGCAAGGGCAATAAAATAATCAATATTCCGTCGGCCAGAGTGCAGGCGCGGGAAGAGTTTGTCGTGGATATCCAGGTATTTACTGCGCAGGACACGCTGGTAATCCACTCGGGCAAACGGCACCAGAGCTTCAAGCTGAAGGACCTGGAGCATTACCTGGGCGAGCGTGGCCGACGCGGAAACAAACTCCCGCGCGGTTTTCAAAAAGTGGATCGGATGGTGGTCGAGTCCTGAGTACCGGTTGTGAACGGGTGAATCTCAGTGCTTGGCGGCATCCGTCAGGCGCTTCAGGATCAGGCGCAGCTGCCGCTCCAATAGATCCTGGTAGGGGCCAGCAAACTCTTCGATCACAGCGTAATCCATCACTTCGGTAGGGCGGTGTTGCAAGCGACCCGCCACGTCGATGTCCTCGCAGGCCGCGGGTGAAAGCAGGATGTTGGGAGGTTTGCTGGCGCACACCGCTTGCAGCTCATCCAGAGTGTGCTGCGTGTAGAGTCCCGGATAGATGTCAGTACCACTGCCCACACCCAACTCACTCTGCGAGATGGCCATCGCGATAGAGAGTGAGAGAGACATCTCCTTTTCCAGTTCATGGCTCACCGCCCGCACCAGCCAGGCACAAGAAGCAGCCCGGAAAGCCGCGCTGCCGGCGCTGTTGTGCCCGCTGAAATAGATCGCCAGACCGAACTGGCGTGCAACCTGCAAGTCCCCGGCGTAAAAGCCGGCGGCGGCGTAAACCACCTGGTGCAGGCGCGCTGTGTACCGCTGCAGAGCGCGTTCGTCCAGCGTATCCACGTAGTTGACGAGGCTGGTGAGATGCAAATAGACAACGGCCGTGGTGCGGTAGTTTTCATCCTGCGGGCCCGGCTCGCTGCGAGTGCGCAACACGTCCATCGGCAGTGCATCGATATGCCGCTCGAGCCTCAGCACCTCGTTGGACGGCTGGTGCGCGGGGTCTTCATCGTCCAGCGCGATTTTCCGGGACATGCCGGCGAGCTTGTTGCCCAGGCGCTGTCCAAGGTGGCGACTCCCCGCGTATACCGCAAGGCTCAGCAGTACTGCCAGCCCCAGCATGCTGAATAAAAACCGCGACTGTGCCGCCTGGGCGTTATCTGCATTGATGGTGATCACGATTTGCCCGGCTATATCGGCTTCGATGTGCACCGGCGCGCTGTACTGATAGAGGTTCTGCCCGCGTGCTTCACCCGCCTGCCCCAGCGCCTTGCCATCGACATCTATTATGGTGATGGCCTGTACAGAGGAGGTTTCGCGCAGGCGTTGCAGCGTGGCCGAAACACTGAGCAGGTCTCCGCGTTCCATTGCCGTGCTGATACGTATCGCGACCAGCCTGGCCAGCGAGGTACCGTACTCTTCCTGCAGCAGCATTTGCGTATGGCGTGTGGATACTGCGCCCAGTGCGATCAGGGCGAGACTCACCAGCAGGCACAATCCTGCACTGATGATCGCCAGTTGGTGGCCGAGACTGGTGTGATTAAAGCGGTTACTCACGCGCGATGATTGACTTACCGGGTTGCGAAGGGGGCTAGTATAAACCAGACTCGGTGGCGAATGCCCGCTTTGTAACTGTTACGCCGTGAATATCTCGCACCGGCAGCGCACAGGCGTCCTTTTCAGGGCTTGTCGCGAGCGGGTAGAATGGCGCCCCGGAATAACTTGTGGAACCCGTAGTGTGAACCAGATTTTGCTTATTACTATCGGTGGTGAAGACCAGGCCGGCGTAACCGCTGGGCTGACAGCGCTTCTCACAGAGTATTCCGTGAACATCCTCGATATCGGGCAGGCTGTCATACACGCCGCGCTGTCACTCGGTTTGCTGGTGGAGTTGCCGGAGGGCTGCTCCAGTGAGGAGGTGGCAGGGGCGGTGCGAAATTTCGCTTTGCGGCGCGATTTGCGGGTTGTGACCAGCGTGGTTTCCCAGGAGAGTTATAGCCAGTGGGTCGAGGCTCAGGGCCAGGCGCGGTATATCGTTACCCTGTTGTCGCGCAAGATCACCTCGGACCAGCTCGCCAGGGTAACGCGCGTTATCTCGCAGCATGGGCTCAACATCGACGGCATCAACCGTCTGTCGGGGCGCATTCCGCTGGGCAAATTGCCGGCTCTCAGCAAGGCGTGCCTGGAGTTTTCGGCGCGTGGGACCTTGCGCGACTCCGCCGCGTTCCGGCGCGAGCTGCTGGAGGTGGCGAGTGCGATGGAGATGGACCTCGCGTTTCAACAGGACAATATGTATCGCCGCAACAGGCGCCTGGTCGTGTTCGATATGGATTCCACCCTGATCGAGGCCGAGGTCATCGATGAGCTGGCGAAGCTGGCGGGTGTGGGTGAGCAGGTCAGTGCGATAACGGAGCGCGCGATGCGTGGCGAGATCGATTTCTGCGAGAGCTTTCGCACGCGGGTCGCCCTGCTGAAAGGACTGGATGAGAGCGCACTGGAGAGCGTTGCCGAGCAACTGAAAATCACCGAGGGCGCGGAACACCTGATTTCCACCCTGCGCACACTCGGCTACAAGACCGCTATTCTCTCGGGCGGTTTTAACTATTTCGCGCGCTATTTACAGGCCCGATTGGGCATTGATTATATCCATGCCAATGAACTGGATACGGCCGAGGGGCGGGTCACCGGTGAGATCAAGGGCCCCATTGTCGATGGTGCGCGCAAGGCCCAGCTGTTGCAGCAACTGGCCGACGAGCAGGGCATAGACCTGCAGCAGGTCATTGCCGTCGGTGACGGCGCGAACGATTTACCCATGTTGAGTATTGCCGGTCTGGGTATTGCGTTCCGGGCCAAGCCGCTGGTGCAAAAGTCAGCGGAGCAATCGATATCGACGCTGGGCCTGGATGCGATTCTGTATTTGTTGGGGTTCTCGGACCGGTATCAGGGAAAAACCTGACAGACGCCCACCGGCTCTGCCCGACAGGTGCCCTAGATATTGCTCCAGAGCGAGTCGAACTCTCCGCCCACCAGTCCCTGTCCGTTATCCGCCAGTACGTCGCCCAGCTCTTTTATCTGGCAGAACTCAAACTGCGAAAAGCTGCCGGTAGAAACAATGTGGCGCAGGAGTTGTATGGAGTATGTCTCTGAGCTCGTGCCGAGGGTGAGCTTTTGCCGCTCCTTGAAGCCCGTGCGTGGCGTAATCAGTGTTTGCGGTTGGCCGACGAGTTTGATTTCGGGCAGCAGTAACACCCGCATAGGGGGAGATTTCTCGCCCTTGCGGTGGATGCTTGCGCCGTAGGCAATGGCCCGGGGGCTCAGCAGTTCCAGTCCGATCAGGGTTCGGGCATTGTTGAGACGGCTGACCCAGCGGATGACAGCGATAACCCACTCGCTGTGGTCCTCCTCCTTCAGGCCAACGATGTCGCCGGCCTTTGTGTCGCCGGGCAGTTCGGCGGTCCATTCCAGGCAATACCCACCCGGGCTCGAATCCGCCAATTTGGCCTCGAATATGGGGTAGCGCTCATGCACTGGCAGCCCGGAATCGTTGTCGTCGAAGAGCTTGGCTTTGGTAGCGGAATCGAGGTCGACCAGCAGGTTTGGAACCAGCTTGAGATCGCCACTGTAGTCCCCCGGGTTCGCAACCTGCCAGACATCGGCCTGGCTGAGCGGATTCAGGAAAGGATTTTCCGGTGGCAGGGTCTTGCCTTCTTCATTGTCGCCAGTGGCGCAGACCAGTTCCTCGAACAAGCGTTCACCGGCGACATGAAAATGCGTGCTGTTGAGGCCGACACAAATCCGCAGTGCGCTGTCAGCGCGGGAGCGCTTGAAGTTTCTAAGGCTCATGCTGCCGAGTGAGTTGATCAGGTGCTCCACCAAACTGACCGGCACATTGGTGCCTTTATCAAAGTTGATAGCGTTGTCGCCCAATTCTTCCTTGAGTTCAGTGAGGTGTCGTACCAGCGCGGTGGCGTCGATGTATCGGCAGGATGGCCCGGGTTCTCCCCGATACAGTGCGGTGTACATGGCCGCTTGATCGCCGTCGAGGTCGACCAGGAAGAGGTCGTTGCCAGTGGGCCTGGTGTCAAAGTGCACCCGTTCACTCCACTGCTGGAAACCGCGATATAGCGCAGACAGGTCGGTGTGGCGTAACTGGTTGGCCTTGCAACAGCCGAGCAGCAGGGCCTGCAAATAGGTTGTCTTGATGGTGTTGCCGCCGGACAGTGGCTCCGGCACAGGGAGATCAACGAGATGCTGGCTATCCGCCAGTGCGTAGAGCTGGTGCAGGGTCTGCCAGCCGCTGACACCCATCGGCCGGTGTATCTGGAAATTCTGCAGGACTTTTCGTCCGGTAAAGAGCAGCGCCCGCTGCAGGGCCTCGCAGGTCAGGCGAGCCGGATTGGTATTGCGTATGGCATCGCGCTGCTGGATCGTCTCAATCGCCACGATGGTATAGCCAATAGTGGCCTGGGAGAGTAGTTGGTCACTGAGCTGGGCCATTCCCCGCGGTTCATCGGGCATAATCAACGGTTGGTTGAGAAAACGCTTCGACAGGTTCAACACGGCAATCTGCAGATTGGGCAGCAGCTTTGCCAGGATGGTAAAGCGCAGCTCAGGAGAGAGCTTCATGCGGTTGAGATCGCCCAGTGCCTGCCCCAGTAATTGCACCAGCGAGTTGGTATTGGTCACCGGGAGACTCTGGACCCAGTCGGTGGCGGCCTCCTCGGTTGGTTCGAACAGGGGTTCGCCGGTAAAGTCCTGGCGCGGAAGCTGCAATTTTATTGTCGTATGGTCTTCCATAGCTGCTAGCCTGAGTACTTCTACTCTTCTTTAACTCACAACGGCTAGAATACCTAAGTGGAGCGGTTCCCGCTACTGGGATGTCAGCATCTGCCATTAGTACACGACGTGCTGTATTATGGGCTCCGTTTTTTCCGCAAACCGATGAGAACATCATGGCGAACTATTCAACTTCTGAATTCCGCTCTGGCATGAAAGTCATGCTGGATGGCGATCCCTGCAACATTCTGGAAAACGAGTTTGTAAAGCCCGGCAAGGGCCAGGCCTTTAACCGGGTCAAACTGCGTAACCTGAAAACCGGGCGACAGTGGGAGCGCACCTTCAAATCCGGTGAGACACTGGAGGGCGCTGACGTGATGGACCGCGTCATGGAGTATTTGTACAACGACAGTGAGTTCTGGTACTTCATGGAACCCGATACTTTTGAGCAGTACCAGGCGGATGCCGCCGCTGTCGGCGACAGCTATTTGTGGCTCAAGGAAAACGAAAAGTGTGATGTCACCCTGTACAACGGCACCCCGCTATCTGTCGCGCCGCCAAACTTCGTAGAACTGGAGATCGTGGAAACGGATCCTGGACTCAAGGGTGATACGGCCACCGGTGGCACCAAGCCGGCCAAGTTGACCACGGGCGCGGTGGTGAAGGTCCCGCTGTTTATCAGCACCGGGGAAGTTATCCGGGTCGATACGCGTACCGGGGAATACCAGAACCGCGCCAGCAAGTCCTGAGGGTAACGGCGGGGCCGTTCGGGGTGCAGTGGCAGCCAGCAGCCGATCTCGGGGTGATCCGCCAGCGCGCTGAACTACTGTCCAGCTTGCGCCGGTTCTTCAGTGACCGGGACATTCTTGAAGTGGAGACGCCGTTGCTGTGCAGCAGCGGCATTACCGATCCGTCTATTGAGCCGCTCCTGGTGTCCTCCGGGGGCGCTTTGTCGCAGCCGCGATTCCTGCAGACATCGCCGGAGTACGCGATGAAGCGTATGCTCGCGGCTCATGGGCAGCCCATTTTCCAGGTTGCCAGGGCCTTTCGCGACGGCGAGGCCGGCTCTCGCCACAACCCCGAATTCAGTTTGCTGGAATGGTACCGCCCCGGGTTTGGCCACCACGAATTAATGCAGGAGGTCGCAGAGCTCGTGCAGGCCTGCGTGGGCCCGCGTCCGGTTGAGAAATACAGTTACCGCCAGCTCTTTCTCGAGCATCTGGATGTCGACCCGCACACTGCCACCAGCGCCGAGCTGGAGGCGCTTGCGCGCCGTCACCTCGACCCGGGTAACCTGGCTGGTGAGCGGGATTTGTGGCTCGATCTATTGATGAGCCATCTGCTGGAGCCCCGGCTGGGCGACGGCACGTTCTGCTTTGTCTACGACTATCCCGTGTCGCAGGCCGCACTGGCGCAGGTGGTGAACGCCGACGGTGTCAGTGTGGGGCAGCGCTTTGAGCTGTACGTGGACGGTGTGGAACTGGCGAACGGCTACTGCGAACTGACGGATGCAGCGGAACAGCGCCAGCGCTTCGAGCGCGACAATGCACTGCGGCTGGAGCGCGGGCAGCAGGAGCGCCCTGTTGACGAGTATCTGTTGGCCGCGCTGGCCCACGGTTTGCCGAGTTGCAGTGGTGTCGCCCTCGGCGTTGATCGCTTGCTGATGTTGATGACCGGCACATCCCGCATACAGGATGTGCTGGCATTTGACTGGACGCGCTGTTGAGCTGACTCCAGCGCGTCCCTGACCACTGCGGTCAGGAAAATTCCCGTACCAGCCCGCCGATCGATTCCTTCGCATCGCCGAACAACATACGCGTGTTGTCCTTGTAGAACAGTGGGTTCTCGATGCCGGCGAAACCCGAAGCCATGGAGCGCTTGAGGACAAACACAGTGCGCGCCTGGTCGACGTTGATCACCGGCATACCGTAGATGGGCGAGCCCTCATTCTCACGTGCGGCGGGATTCACCACATCGTTGGCGCCGATGACGATAGCCACGTCCACCGTCTCCATGCGCGGGTTGATCTCGTCCATTTCCAGCAACTGGTCGTAGGGTACATCCGCTTCGGCGAGGAGCACATTCATGTGGCCCGGCATACGGCCAGCCACCGGGTGTATACCAAAGCTGACTTCAGCGCCATTTCTCTCCAGCAGCACGGAGAGTTCTTTCACCACGTGTTGTGCCTGTGCGACGGCCATACCGTAGCCCGGGATGATGGCCACTGAACTGGCAGCTTCCAGTACGTAGTATGCGTCTTCGACGGTGATGGGCTTGATCTCCCCTTCTACTGCCGTCGTCTCGGTTTTGCCGCTGCCGAAGCCGGAGAACAGCACATTGGACAATGAGCGGTTCATCGCCTTGCACATGATTTGCGTCAGGATGATGCCCGAGGCACCGACCAGGGCGCCCGCCACGATCAGGATATTGTTGTTCACCGCGAAACCCGCGGCGCAGGCTGCGAGACCTGAGTAGGAGTTGAGCAGTGAGATCACTACCGGCATATCGGCTCCGCCGATGGGAATCACGGCCATTACGCCGAATACGAGGGACAGCGCGATCACCAGGTAAAGCCACATATGGTTGGCAGGCTCGAGACAGAACATGACCGCGCCGCCGAGAATCCCCAGCACGATAAGGCTGTTAACTACCTGCTGGCCATTGAACAGTACAGCACCGCTGCCTATTTTCTCGGACAGTTTGCCGTACGCGATCATGGAGCCGGTAAAGGTCACACCACCAATCAGGATTGAAAGAATGATGGTGACCAGGGTAAACGTGGCCGCATCGGGGTTCAGTGCTGCCCAGCCGACCAACAGGCTGGCCATGCCGCCGAAACCGTTGAACAGGGCAACCATTTCCGGCATGGCAGTCATCTGCACCATACGCGCTGCCGCACCGCCTATGACACCACCCACCACGATACCGATCAGGATCCACTGGTAGTCGATAATGCCCTGGTCGAGCAGGGCCGCTACCACGGCAACCAGCATACCCAGCGAGGAAATCATGTTGCCGCGGCGAGCTGTCGCGGGTGAGCCCAGCTGTTTCAGGCCGAAGATGAACAGTGCGCCGGAAGCCACGTACGCAAATTGAATCAACGTATCCATCGCGATCAGCCCTCCTTCTTCTTGAACATGGCGAGCATGCGGTCGGTGACGAGGTAGCCGCCGACGACGTTGATGGTTGCCAGTGCTACCGCCCCGGCGCCAAGCCAGTTGGACAGGTCCTGGTTACCGGTGCCCGCGAGGCTGATAGCGCCCACCAGGGTGATGCCGGAGATCGCGTTGGCGCCCGACATCAGGGGCGTGTGCAGGGTGGCGGGCACCTTGTTGATCAGTTCGAAGCCCAGGAAGATGGACAACACCAGGATAAACGTGAGGAAAACTTCTGCGGCTACCATGTTATGCACCCCCTTCCAGAATGTTTTTAATCGTTGTGTTGGTGACTTCACCGCCGTGGGTGATGATGCAGCCCGGCAGGATATCGTGCTCGAAATCGATCACGAATGTGTTGTCGTCCTTGCTCCAGCTGTCTTCCACCAGGTTGAACAGGTTGGCTGAGTACATCTGGCTGGCATCGCGCGCTACCTCGCCCGCGAGGTTGCCCTTGCCGATCACGGTGACGCCCGCGATCTGGACCACCTCATTGGGCACCGAGCCCTCGACGTTGCCGCCGGTTTCCGCTGCCATATCCACGATGACGGAGCCTGTGGTCATCCCCTCAATCATGTCGCGGGTGACAAGGACAGGCGGCTTGCGACCAAATACCTGTGCGGTGGTGATGACAACATCGGACTTCGCGATCACTTCTTTTTGCGCCTGGCGCTGTTTCTCAACCTGCTCAGGTGTGAGTTCCTTGGCGTAGCCGCCTGCGGTCTCGCCGGTTTCGCCGAGGTCGATCTCCAGGAACTTGGCACCTACCGAGCGCACCTGCTCCGCTACAACAGGGCGGGTGTCGAATGCGGTGACCTTGGCGCCCAGGCGTTTTGCGGTAGCGATGGCCTGCAGGCCGGCAACACCGGCCCCGATAACGAAGACATTGGCTGGTTTAAGCGTGCCCGCCGGCGTCATCATCATCGGGAATATGCGCGGCAGATAGGTCGCGGCCTGAATCACCATCACATAGCCTGCGAGGTTGGCCTGGGAGCTGAGGGCGTCCATTTTCTGGCTGCGCGTGGTACGCGGTATCATTTCCATGCTGATTGCGGTGATGCCGGCGTCCTTGAACGCGTTGACGAGGCCGTGCTCGTTGAACGGGTCCAGGTAGCTGATATGGATCGCACCGCGCTTCATCTGGCCGATTTCCTCCAGCTGAGGCTTGCGCACGCGCAACAGGAGGTCAGCGCTGCCGAAGAGCTCAGCGCGGTCCTGTGAAATGGTGGCACCCGCTTCCGTGTACTCGGCATCCGTGAATCCGGACCCTTCGCCCATGCCCGCCTCGACTACCAGGTCGGCGCCCATCGCGCACAGCTTCTTGGCGTGAGCTGGGGTAATCGGTATCCGGTTTTCTCCCGGGTGTGTCTCTTTCGGAATGGCGATGCGCATGCTGTGTCTACCCCCGTACTTTTGTTTATTCGAACTGTCGGTGAGCAATCACCGTTGCAATCGGCCTGGCGCCAGTGTCAAAACAGCCGCCGACTCTAGCACAGCCGGCACCCTGCGGAAACACTGGTGTCCGCCGGGCTGCACAACCTGTGGGCTGGTACCGTTCTGGCCGGCTATTTCGGGTGCAGCCAGCAAACGGGGGGCTAATTTAAGTGATTGACGGTGTTACACAAGGGTAATAAAGCCCAAATAAATTGACATTGGCTGACAGGTGCCCATGTGGCGTTACCCGGGGGGCCAGGGCTGGTACTCCCACCAGGCGGGTAGCAGGTCGCGATACTGGCGTTGGCGATAGCGCGGGTCAATCAGCAGTGCGCTGCCTGTGTCCTCAAGGCGTCTCACCACCCTGCCCAGCGCCTGGTCGACTTTCTGCATGCCCGGGTACAGGAATGCGTATTCAAAGCCGGCGGCATAGCGCTGCTGGTACCACGCCTGCAACTGCCGGGTATCGCGGTTGACCTGCGGCATGCCGATTCCGACAACGACCACACTGGACAGCAGCTTCCCCGGCAGGTCTATTCCCTCCCCGAACACCCCGCCCAGGATACAAAAGGCCACCACATCCTCGCGCTGCGCCAACAATTGCAGCACGTGTTCCCGCTCCCGCTCATCCTGGCGGCGAGTTTGCACCCAGATTTCACGCCCCTGCAGCCCATTCCCAGCGGCTTGCAGCCGGGCCAGTGCATCCTCCAGGTACTGGTAGGACGGAAAATACACAATACAGTTGCCCGGTGTGTCGTCCAGCCAGCGCTGCAGCAACTGCACCAGGTCTCCCAGTGTGGCCTCGCGCTGTTGATACCGGGTATCGATATCGGTCGCCAGCGATACCCTCAGCTGCGCCGGGCCAAACGGCGAGGTGGCGCGGGAGCAGACGGCCTGCTCGTCGAGCCCGAGGGATGTGCGCGACCACGGCAGCGGCGACAGGGTCGCCGAGAAGGCGATCACCGCGTGCGCGCGTTCGTGCCGCGTGGACAACAGGCGCGAGGCATCGAGGCAGTTCAGCGTGAGGCGCAGGCTCTGCCGCCCTTCATCGCGCTGCAGTTCAAAACGGAAGTCATCGCCCCAGAGTTCGGCCACCCGCAGGAATTGCAGGGTATCGAAGTAGAATTCCAGCAGTTCGCGGCGCCGGTGCAGGAATGCGGGCTCCTGGGCCACGATCTCAGAGACGGCCCCGGTAAACAGCTGCAGGGCCTGCAGCAATTCCTGCGGCGGTTCCTCACTGCTGTGGAACTGTGGTTCCTGCCACGCGCCTTTCTGCAGGGCGAGGAACTGCTTGTTTACGCGTGTCAGGCTCCTGGCAAGAGAGCCGTTGACGCTGCTCCTGGCCTGCAACACGGCGGCCTTGGCCAGTGAGGCGCTGTACATGTCGCGCGCCCTGCCCGGCAGGTTGTGGGCCTCGTCCAGCAACACCGACCAGCGCTTGCTGTCCCCTTCCTGCTGGCCGCCCAGCGTCGCCGTCAGGCTGTACACGTAGTGCAGGTCCGCAATGACGATATCGATCCACGGCAGCAGGTCCAGCCCCAGTTCATAGGGACAGACTTCAAAGCGCCGCGCGATCGCCTCGATATCCTCGCGCCGCAATACGCGCTGTTCGATGGCGGCATACAGCGCCTCGGGCAGCTTGTCGTAGTAGTTTTTGGCGAAGGGGCAGTCATCGCCATGGCACGCCCGGCCCGGCGAGAAGCAGATCTTGTCCCTGGCCGTGAGGCTGAGCGCCGTGCCCCGATAGCCGCATTCGGCAAAATCTGCGAGCGCGGCCTGGGCGGCGCGGCGCCCCACCGATTTGGAGGTCAGGAAAACAATCCTGTCGTGCTTGCCTGTGGCGAGCGCCTTCAGCGCCGGGAACAGGACAGCAGCGGTCTTGCCGATACCCGTTGGTGCCTCCAGCAATAACTGCCCGCCCTGGTGTATACATTTATAGGCCAGCTCTGAGATCTCCCGCTGGCCACTGCGAAATCCCCCGTAGGGGAATGCCAGCGCGATGATACTGGTATCGCGTTCATGCCGCGCCTGCGCGAGGTTGTGCAACCAGCGGGAAAACCGGTTTAGGGTGTCGGCCAGGAAGTCGGCCATTTCAGTGCGCGAGAACTGCTCCGTACGGCTGAACTCCTCCTCGCTATCGATGTTGAACCAGGTGACGCGGACTTCCAGTGCGGCCATGTCGCCCTGTGCCGCGATGATCGCGGCATACAGGCGGCCCTGCGCCATATGCAATTGCGCGACCGCCTCCGGGATCGCGCCGGGCGCGGTGCGGCAGGTCTTGATCTCCTCCACCAGGCCCTGCTCGGGATCGTAACCGTCCGCGCGCCCGCGCAGTGTGAGTATTAGTCCGGGCTCCTCGTGCTGGTATTCCACGGTGTACTCACTGCGGTAGCTGGCCGGGCGACGCGTGTAGACACGCTGGTGCCCGGCCACGCCCTGCGCGCCGGTGGGCGCGGCTTTGAAGCGGTGGTCGATATCCCCGCTGCGGTGACAAAAGCGCGCCAGGTCAGTCACGGCGATACTCAATTCAGTCATCGCGCCACTCCACCCAGGCCACCTGTGCGGGGATATCGTGGGCCTGGAAATAGCGCAGCCAGCGCTTCTGGCTGTCCTGCAGCGCATCTCCCGGGCCCTTCACCTCGATCAGGCAGTACTCCCCCGGCGCCGCGCCGAGCGCGATCAGGTCGGGAAACCCCCGCCGGTTCTCGGCGGGGTCGAACAGCATGCGCTCCCAGATCGCCAGCAGGTGTTCTGGCGGAATGATCCGGGCACAGGCCTCGACCAGTTCGAGCGAGATATACCGCCAGTGCGTCCAGCGGCACTCGTAGTGTTGGTAGCGCTGGTAGGACTCCGCCAGGATTGTCGCGAGGTTTTCCTCGCGCAACTGCTGCATCCGCGTGGCGAGGGAGTGCTCACGCCTGATCCGGAACGCGCGGTCGTACATATCGGCGGGTGCGCTTTGGAACGGGATGTGGAACACGCCTGGCACCGGCGCAAATATCTGTTCCCAGAACGCGAGCCCGAAGAGGGTATTCATCAGCGCATTTTCGACATAGTGAACCGCCTGCCACTGCTGCTGCAGGGCCTGGGCCGCGAGTTCTTCCACCGATTCACTGCCTCTGGGCACAGTCAGCGCTATATCGGCGAAGCTGTCGCGCCGCCGCGCCTGGCGAGGGCCCCCCAGCTTGCGATTCACGCGGGGCAATATACGCTCGGCCGCTTCGCGTTCGGCCTCACACCACGGGCTGTCGAGAATCTCCTCGCACACCGCGCGCGCAGCCGTCCAGTCGCCGACGCTCTCAAGAATCCGCGCACGCCGCTCGCGGGCGGGATGGCGTTGGCTGCGGCTGTACAACTGCAGCGCCATCTCGCACTCATCGAGTCGCTCCAGGTCCCTGGCCAGGTTGTTGCAGAGTCGGTGCCAGCGCTTCTCGCTGGAGGCAAAGCGGGGATTCATGGGCAGCAGCTGTGCGGCCAGCGCGGGCAACGCTTCCTGTTCACCCGCCTCCAGCAGTGTGTAATGTGTGTCGCCCAGCGTCGCGCATGTTACATATTCTTCCAGTGCCTCGCGGCTGGCAAACAGGCGATGCTCCGGATCCAGCGGGTAGGGGTAGTAGCGGGTCAGGCCGAGATCCTGTAGCACGAAATCCGTCAGGCTCTGCTGCCGATTGCCGAAAAACAGCAGCTGCAGGTATTCGGTGAGTTCCACGCCGCGCGGGGCAACGATGCGCTGGCTGTCGAGGGTGCAAAGGGCCGCCAGTGTTACGTCTTCGCGCAACTGCAACTGTTCGATGGAGTGCAGCAGTGAAGGTTTGTCCGGCGGTGTTGGCTGGTCGGGGGGGCAGAATACCTGCAGCAGTTCGCTGCGCGTGAACAGTTTCCCCAACTCCGCAGGTGACAGTGCGCTCGCCTCCTCCACCATCTCGTGCGCCAGCAGCTCATCGAGGATCGGTGGCGTGGGACCCAGCTCCGCGTACGCCAGCTTACTCTCGCGAAACCACGGGCCGGTGCGGGAGATCAGGCGAACGTAGAGGCACTGGGCGTCGAAACCCAGGCTGCGAAACGTGTGTAACATCTCGCGCTCCGCAGCGCCCAGAATGTCCCCGTACTGCGCCTCCACGGTGTCGCACAGGCGCAGGTAATTGTCCCGGTAGTAGAAGGGGGTGAGCGCTGCGTTGTCCGGTTCTGTCATGGCAGGCTGTATGCTACGTGATCATCACGGGCTTGTCAGATGTTGTACCTGGCGCTGGAATTAGGGCATTCTGGCGGGCCCGAGCGCAGCCAGTGCAGGTTTTCAGGCACAGTACCGGAGCGTGACCGGCGATAAGGAGAACAACAAAGCGTGAGTCCTGCAGCGAAACCGGCGTCGGCGATGACCCTACACCTGGCGTTGATCCCGATTGTCTTTCTGGTGACGCTGCTGGCGTGCTCCGTCTACCTGTTCGGTGCCGACTCGTCCTACGGCGCCAACCAGATTGCGCTGGTGCTGACTGCCTGCGTCGCGGCGCTGGTGGGACGACGCGCCGGTGTTTCATGGGCGCAGGCGCAGGACGGGATTATCGATGGTATTGCCGTCGGCCTGGCGCCGATCCTGATTCTGCTGGCGGTAGGCATGCTGATCGGCAGCTGGATTTTGTGTGGCACGGTGCCGGCCATGATCTATTACGGGGTAGAAGTGCTGAACCCCGGTATCTTTTACGCGGCCAGCGCAGCGATCTGCGCGATCGTCGCGTTGAGTATCGGCAGCTCGTGGACGGTCGCTGGCACACTGGGTATCGGCCTGATGGGTATCTCCGCCAGTTTCGAGTTATCCCCGGCTATCACCGCTGGCGCCATTGTTTCCGGGGCGTATTTCGGGGACAAGTTGTCCCCGATGTCCGACACCACCAATCTGGCATCAGCGGCCACCGGCGTCGACTTGTTCGCACATATCCGGCACATGCTGTGGACCACGATTCCCAGTTTCGCCCTGACGCTGATCATCTTTGCGTTTATGGGCAGTGCCGATGCGGCACCACCGCAGGAAATTGCGGAACTGCAGCAGGCACTCGCCAGCGAATTTAATATCGGTTTGCACCTGTTGTTGCCGCTACTGGTAATGTTGACACTCGTCTACAAGCGATTACCTGCCTATCCCTCCATCGTGGTCAGTGCGCTGATTGGTGTTGTGTTTGCGCTGCTGTTCCAGCCCGAGGCAGTGCATAAACTGGCGGGCGACGAAGCCGGGACAGGTGCCGGGTTTGCGTTGCTTAAAGGTGTGTGGATCAGCCTGTTCAGCGGTTTCTCGTCGCACAGTGACAACGCGTTCCTGAACGAGTTGCTCAGCAAGGGTGGGATGAGCAGTATGCTCAATACCGTGTGGTTGATTCTCTGCGCGCTGGGGCTGGGCGGTGTGCTTGAGCGCACGGGCATTCTGCGCTACCTGCTGGGACTTACCCTGAGGGGTGTGAAGTCTGCGGGTTCGCTGATTACAGCGACCGTGATGACCTGCCTGGGTACGAATATTCTCGCGGCGGACCAGTTCATCTCGGTCGCACTACCGGGGCGCATGTTCGTCAATGAATACGAGCGGTTCGGACTGTCGCGGCTCAACTTGTCGCGCACCCTGGAGGATTCCGGGACGCTGACATCCGCCCTGATTCCCTGGAATACCTGCGGCGCCTATATGTCTGCCACTCTCGGCGTGGCGACCTTCAGCTACGCGCCCTTCGCGTTTTTTAACCTGCTGTGTCCGCTTGTAGCGATCCTCTATGGCTTTATGCATTTTGCGCTGAAGCCCCTGGAGCCCGAAGCGGATGACACGACTGAGGAGGCGCGATGAGCGAACCGTGCTTGGTGTGGGATCACCCGCGACCGCACATTCTGCAGACGCGGGTGCAGGCGGATGATATCGACGGCTTGAACCACACCAACAATGCCGTGTATGTGGACTGGTGCCAGCGCGCCGCCTGGAGCCACTCGGTAGCGCTGGGCCTGGATCTGGCGCAGTACCGCGCACTTGATCGGGCGATGGCCATTACTTACAGTGAATTCCACTATTTGCAGGCCTCGCGCGAGGGCGATGAGGTGGCCGTGGCCACCTGGATCGTCGAGTGGGACCGAAAGCTGACCATGGCGCGCCGCTTCCAGGTTATTCGCCTGGGTGACGGTGTTACCCTGCTGCGCGCCGCGATGCGCTTCGCGTGCATCGAACTGAGCACCGGCCGTCCGCGGCGGCTGCCGCAGGCGTTCATTGAGGGTTATGGGCCGGCGGTGCTGCCAGAGGCGCCCGCACCCTGACAGCCTCTTCATGAGCCTGATCAATGTTGCGCAGCGCAGCGCGGACTACAATGAAAACATGACAATAGAGATTACGAGTACGGGAGAGCAGAGAATGGCTACTAAACCTGACGCCAAGGCAAAAACCAGGGCAAAAACGAAGCCTAAAACCAGAGCAAAGGCAAAGCCGAAAGCCAAGCCAAAAGTGAAAGCCAAGGCCAAGGTAAAAGCCAAAACAAAACCCAGCATCGGGACCAACACTGCTGTCACCAAGTCCGCGCCTGCGCATCGAAAACGTGTGGAACAGCCACTCATGAAGGCGCTGCGCGCCGAACACCGCCATATGGGCACGGTGATGCAGCTCTTTACGGACCAGCTGTCCGCGATCGAAGGCGGCGAACTGGTCGACACACACGTGGTGTACGAGATCATGCACTACATGGTGACCTGGCCCGACCGCTTTCACCACCCGCGTGAAGACCTGATCTACGCGCGTGTCGCCGAGGTCAACCCCATGGCGGCCGACGATGTGGATACCCTGCAGCGCGATCACGACCACACCGCCAAACGCGGTCGCGGCGTATTGCGGGACATCGAGCGCTGGCGCCTTGGCGAGGTCTCCGGAGGGGTGGTAGTCAGTAGCGGCCGGGAATACGTGGAACACATTTATGAGCATATGAATATTGAGGAGAAGGTGGTCTTTCCGCGTATTGAGGAGGCGCTGACACTTCAGGACTGGCGCGACCTGGCGGAGGATGATCAACTCGCAGCCGTCGGCAGCTCCGTATTTGGCCCGCAGGTGCAGCGCGAATTCCGCAACATGACCCGCAAGCTCCGACGCAGCTTACGCCGTTCAGTAGAGCGCGGCACGATGGTCGAGTGGATGGGCATCGAGGCGGTAATGGAATCGCTGGAAGTCGTGTCGATCGCGATGGAATCCGCGCGCGATACCACCGGAGAATCGCTGCGCGCTGCGGTAAAGGACTCCCTCAACTATTTCCGCGAAGCCCCCCTCACCGCGCCAATGCGCTGTCTCGCCAACAACACACGCATCACCTTCCGCCTGCTGAACGAGGTAGCGGGCATCTCCCGCGAGACACTGGACGACCTGTCGCGCGTCAACCAGGAACGGAAAGACCGCATTCGCCTGATGGATCGGAATTCGGCTCCGCGGTGATTTCGGAGAACTGAAGAATACGGTCCTATCACCGGCTCAGCGCGATTGTCCAGCCACGCATCCGCATCGCGCTTCTTTGCAAAATAGTCTACCCGTGGTAGTGGCGTTTGAGCGATCAGCCTACGGAATCAGCATCATCCACGTGATTGGGCGGATCTGTATATACAGTTCCCGACCTCTACGCAGAGCCCTAACCGTTATTCCAGCGATTGCATTCGCGCTATTCATATATAGCACTTGGTGCTACACTCGGAAAATCATAGGAAGGGCTGCGAGTGCGGATATTCAAGAACAAGGCGTTCAGTAAATGGGCTGCCAGGGAGGGCCTTGAGGACAAGGCCCTGCACGCCGCAGTGGATGAGATTCAGCGCGGCCTTGTCGATGCGGACTTGGGCGGCCATGTGATGAAGAAGCGTGTGGCGCTGGGTGGTCGGGGCAAAAGCAGTGGGGTACGCACTTTGCTGGTATACCAGATGGGGTACAAAGCGTTCTTCGTGTATGGCTTTGCTAAAAGTGCTAGAGGCAACATTAGTGCGGATGAGCTGCGAGCGTTAAAGTACTTGGCGAAGGAACTGCTGGGTTACAGTGACAAAGTATTGAAGCAGGCCATTGAGTATGGCGAGTTAATTGAGGTAGAGAACGATGGATAAGTCGATACTGGATGTGGTGCATGACAGCGCCAAAAACTTGCACGCGGCGGGTGCCATGAAAGAGGTGACACTGCGCGAGTTTGATGCACTGTGCCTGCCGCCGGTGAAGGAATTGACGGCAGCGCAGATCAAGCGTATACGCACCCAGAACAAGGCGAGTCAGGGTGTGTTTGCAGTTTATCTCAACACGAGTAAATCGACGGTGCAGAAATGGGAACAAGGCCAAAAAAAGCCCAATGGCCCTTCGCTGAAGTTGCTTAACCTGGTAGCTGAAAAAGGCTTGGAAGTGTTGGCGTGAGGGGACACTACCGGACGAGGCTCAAACCCGCACGGGAAACCGACGTTGCTTGAGCTCGTCACTCCCCAAACTAACCGAGGCAGCATTGTAGGCCGGGCTTGATTCCCATTTAGCGCAGGATGTGATCCCTAACCGCGTACGGATGCAAAATCAGCGGCCGGCGCGATCTACGATTCTCACGAGCGCGGACCAACCCCTCCACCGCCATTCCATCATCCATATGCTCGCCATACTACAACGGCACCAGCGTCCCCGCGTCGATGGTTATCCGTTCGCGTTGGTGCGCCGTATAAAGCGCAAACACGTTTCCGCTAAAACGTCTTCTGCCGCCTCGCGCTGCTCTTTGTGGATTGTTGTCATTGCACCGTCGAGCGCCTGGGCAATACGCGCACCCTGCTCGGGACTCAGCCTGCCCTGGATAACATAGCTGCCATCGTCGTCGATGTACCAGTTGAGTTCCCGCAGCGCTAAGAACCGCCTGTTTACGGCTGCCCTGCTATCCCTCTATACCTCAACCTCGGCGGCGCTGACCTCGGGCTCTCGAAACTGCAGGCTGGCCAGTCGCGCGTAAAGCGGGCAGTCGCGCAGCAGTTGCTGGTGGGTGCCGGTGGCGACCAGGTGCCCGCCGTCCAGTACCGCAATCTTATCGGCATGCAGGATGGTGGAGAGGCGATGCGCGATTATCACTGTGGTGCGATTTCGCATCAGTTCCTGCAATGCCAGTTGCACCTGGTGCTCGCTCTCTGTGTCCAGCGCGCTGGTCGCCTCGTCGAGTAACAGTATCTTCGGATCGTTCAGAATTGCCCTGGCGAGTGCGATGCGCTGGCGCTGGCCGCCGGATAGGCGCACGCCCATTTCACCGAGGTGACTGGCATAGCCTTCGGGCAGTGCCGAGATGAAGTCGTGCGCGTGAGCGGCGCGGGCGGCGGCGATAATCTCGTCATCGGTGGCGTCGAGTTTGCCGTAGGCGATGTTGTATCGCACGTCGCCGGTGAACAGGGCCGGTTGCTGCGGCACCAGCGCGATATGTTCGCGCATCTGCTGCAGGTCCATGTCGCGAATATCGGTGTCGTCCAGCAGGAGTTTGCCCTGCTGCGGGTCGTAGAAGCGCAGCAACAGTTCGAAGACTGTGGATTTTCCCGCGCCCGACGGCCCCACCAGTGCCAGGCTCTTGCCGGCTTCTATATTTAACGAGAAATTTTCCAGCGCGGCTTGCTTGGGTCGCGTGGGGTAGAAAAACGAGACATTGTCGATGTGCAGCTCCGGCCGTGCACTCGATGGCTTGGCGGCGGCTGTTTCCGGGTTCGCAATCAAACTGCGTGTGTTGATCAGTTCCACCAGTCGCTCGGCGGCGCCCGCGGCGCGTTGCAGGTCGCCCCAGACTTCCGAGATCGTGGCGATACCGCTGCCCACCATGATTGCGTAAAACACGAATGCGCCGAGTTCGCCGCCACTCATGCGACCGCTGATGACATCCTGCCCGCCCTCCCACAACATCCCGGACATGCCGACAAACAACAGCATGATCGCGCCGCAGATGAGCAGTGAGCGCTGCCAGATACGGCGGCGGGCGATCTCGAAGGCCCGCTCCACTTCGCGGTCGAAAGCCTCCGATTCAAACTGCTCGCGCGTATAACTTTGCACCACGCGAATGTGCTGGATGACCTCACCGGCGTAGCTGCCGACACTGGCGATGCTGTCCTGGCTCTGGTTGGACAGTTTGCGCACACGCCGCCCGAAAACCAGTATCGGCAGCAGCACGAGGGGTACGCCCACCGCAATAATCAGGCTCAGCTTCAGGTTGGTGATAAACATCAGCACCAGTGCTCCGCTCGTGGTCAGGCTGCTGCGCAGCGCCATGCTGAAGGACGAGCCGATAATGGTCTGTAGCAGGGTGGTATCGGTGGTGAGGCGCGACATGATCTCGCCGCTGCGATTGAGTTCGAAGAAACCCGGGTGCAGCCGCACAATATTGTCGAATACCTGCTTGCGAATGTCGGCGCTGATCCGCTCCCCCAGCCAGGAGACGAGGTAGAAGCGGATAAACGTCCCGAAGGCCATGGCTGCCGCAATCGTAACCAGCAGCGCGATTGCGCTCTTGAGATCCGCGCTGGAGCCGCCGCCGAAGCCCTGGTCGATCAACACCTGCAGGCCCCGCCCCATGGAGAGCGTGGCGGCGGCGGTAAACAACAGCGCGACACTGGCACCGACAAGCCGCAGCTTATAGTTCTTCAGCAGGCGCAGCACCGGCATGAGCGCGGGCAGGCCCTGTTTTGCACGGGAGGACATCAGTTGTTTACTCTCTGGCGGAAGTCGCAGGCGTGCGCGCGAGGCGAGGAAGCGCGCCGTGGCTCAACAGGTTTAACTACGGTGGGATTCATGTCGGGGTTCCGTGGCGGGGCAACAGCATCGTGCTAGTGTAATGGCTCATAGCTGTGAATGGTATTGCGTTAATCGTGCAGATAGTGCAGATCGGGTAGATAGTGCAGATCGGGTAGATAGCGCGAAAGGAGATGAAAAATGAGTGAGCGGTTTAAGGACAAGGTGGTCATCGTGACCGGAGGCAGTCGCGGCCTCGGGCGCGCGATGTCAATCGGCTTTGCCCGCGAGGGCGCGAAAGTGGTGGTGGCCAGCCGCAAAATCGCGTCGTGCGAGGAGGTCGTCGGGCTGATTGAATCCGAGGGGGGCGAGGCACTGGCGCAGGCGGCGCACATGGGTGACATGGCGAACCTCGATGCACTTATTGAGGCGGCCTATGCGCGCTTTGGGCGCGTCGATATCCTGGTTAACAATGCCGGCACCAACGTCGCCCTCGGGCCGTTGTCCGAGATAGGCACCGGCGCGTTCGACAAGATGGTGGATGTGAACCTGAAGGGGCCCTGGTACCTGGCCTCCCGGCTGGCGCCGCGCATGGCAGAACATGGCGGCGGCTGTGTGATCAATTTGCTCTCTGTCGCGGCCCTGACCACGCCCGCTTATTCGGGTATCTACGCGGCCACCAAGGCGGCATTGAAAGCCCTCACCGAGGTGATGGCGCAGGAGTGGGCGGAGTGGAATATTCGCGTCAATGCATTGGCGCCGGGCAGCTATCACTCGGACCTGACCGATAGCGCGATCGCCGCCCTGCCCCACTACGGCGAAGGCATGATAGCCGCGGCACTGATTCCGCGCATCGCGGAAACCGAGGAGATCCTCAATCCGGTTTTTTACCTGGCGTCCGAATCGTTCACCACCGGCATCACGCTGGTAGCCGATGGTGGCCTGATGGCGAAACGCTAGGTTCCGTCCGGCGGGGGGGAGCGCTGCAGCACACGACCGAAATAGACGCCGACTTCAAACAGCAGCCACATCGGAATAGCCAGCAGCGACTGGGAAATAACATCCGGCGGCGTCAGCAGCATCCCGAACACGAAGCAGCCCACGATAATATAGGGTCTCTTGCTGGCCAGCGCCGCTGGTGTAGTGATGCCGGACCAGATCAGCAGCAGCGCCGCTATCGGGATTTCAAACGCTAAACCGAACGCGAAAAACAGTTTGAGGACAAAGTCCAGATAGCTGTTGATGTCCGTCATGATGGTGATGTCGTCCGGCGCGACGCTGGTAAAAAAACCGAAAATGAGCGGGAAGACGACGAAATAGGCGAATGAAGCTCCGGCGTAGAACAACAGAACGCTGGACGCCAGGAGCGGAACGGCCAGGCGTTTTTCATGCCGGTACATACCCGGCGCGATAAAACTCCACGCCTGGTACAGCACATACGGCATCGCCAGGAAAACCGCGACCCAGAGTGTCAACTTGAAAGGCGTAAAGAACGGCGAGGCGACCTCGGTCGCAATCATGCTCGCGCCCGGCGGCAGGAGCGCCCGCAACGGCTCTGAGATAAAGGTGTAAATCTCGTTGGCAAAGGGGAACAGGCAAATGAAAATGATCAGTACTGCCAGCAGGGCCCGCAGCAGTTTGTCACGCAGTTCAGTCAGGTGTGCGATCAGCGGCAACGGCTGGTCTGTCGACTCTGGTTCGTTCATTCAGCCGGTTTTTCCGCTGGGCTTTGAGTGGCCGGGGTTTCATGGGCAGCAGTTGAACCACTTGCATCCCGGGCTGGCGAACTCAGTGCAGCGGTGGATTTCTGCACATCCTGCCCGATGGTGTTGGCCTCGTTCTTCAGCTGCTCGCCGGTCTTGCGCAGGTCCTGCAGTATCGCGTCGTTGTGGAGTTCCTGTTGCACCTCCTGTTTGATCTCGTTGAAGCCCCGCCGGATACGCTTCAGCCACATGGCCGCAGTACGGATTGTCTCCGGCAGGCGCTCGGGACCGATCACCAGCAGCGCTACCACGCCGATCAGGAGCAGTTCAGTAAAACCTATATCGAACATTCAGGGCTTACTTGTCTTTGGTTGCGGCGTCCGCGGCCTGGTCCTGCTCGGTAGCATCACCGGGCTGTGCGGCTTCGCCATCGTCCGTCATGCTCTTGCGAAAGCCTTTCACCGCGCTGCCCAGGTCGCTGCCCAGGGTGCGCAGCCGCTTGGTGCCAAACAACATGATCACGATTGCCAAGATGATCAACAACTGCCAGATACTGATTCCACCGATACCCATTGTCTTCTCCCGTTATCCTTGCGCCGTTCGTAACGGCCCATCAATTGCTGCGCGCAGCCTTCTCGTCCAATCCGGACACGCCAAAGCGGTCGCTCAGGCACTGCATCACGTCTTCTACATCCATCTCAAGGTGCGACAGCATCACCATGCTGTGAAACCACAGGTCGGCGACTTCGCCGATGACCGCGTCCCGGTCTCCCCCGGCTGCGGCGTCCTTGGCTGCCAGAATGACTTCGGTGGCCTCCTCGCCGACTTTCTCGAGTATCTTGTTCAGGCCCTTATGGTGCAGGCTGGCCACGTAGGACTCGTCGGGGCTTGCCTGCCGGCGCGCTGCCAGTGTCGTTGCCAGTTGTTGCAGCACATCGCTCATAGTGTCTTCCCATACATGTCAGCGGGGTCTTTCAACACGTCCTCGGTGACGCGCCACACGCCATCTTCCAGCACCCGGTAAAAACACGCTCGCCTACCTGTGTGACAAGCAATACCCCCGACTTGTTCCACTTTCAGCAGCACTGTGTCCGCATCGCAGTCGATACGCAACTCCTTCAGTGTCTGAACGTGACCTGATTCCTCACCCTTGCGCCACAGGGCCTGCCGCGAACGCGACCAGTAAATGGCGCGGCCCTCGTCGATAGTGAGCCGCAGGGCGTCGCGGTTCATCCAGGCGAGCATCAGGACTTCGCCGCTCTGCCAGTCCTGTGCGATAGCGGGAACGAGCCCCTGCTCGTTCCACTTGATCTCTTGTAGCAGCGTACCGGGTTCAGACATGACGATCTTCCAGACGGAGGCACATTATGGCACAGGCCACTGATTCGCACATCGGCTCAGCTGTTTCGGGGCCATAGCAGGTAAATGCCCGCGGCGCCCAGCAACCAGCTGGCTGTGGGTGCATTTGCCAGTTGTTGCCAGACAGCAGGCGAGGCGATAGCGGCGGCTGCGAGACAGGCGATGCCGCCCAGCAGGTGGCGGCGCCGACGCGCGAGTGCGGGTTGTTGCCCGGATTGATCTTTCTGCTGGTGATGCCGGGGGGGCGCGTGGCGCTCCGCTTCCCGGGTGTGCTGCAGGCTGTCCAGCATCACGTCGGGTAGTTGTGGCAGTTGTTCAAGCCACGAGGGGGCATGGCGCTGCAGGCGTTTGAAAATCGATTGTGGTGAGTAGCGTTGCTGGACCCACTCTTCCAGAAACGGCTGCGCTGTCTCCCACAGGTTCAAGTCGGGGTACAGTTGCCTCCCCAGTCCCTCGATGTTGAGCAACGTCTTCTGCAGCAGTACCAGCGAGGGTTGTACTTCCATGTCGAAGCGGCTGGCCGTCTGGAACAGGTAGACCAGCAATTGGCCGAAGGATATCTGGCTGATCGGGCGCTCGAAAATAGGCTCGCAGACGGCGCGCATGGCCGATTCAAAGTCCTGCACACGGGTCTCCGGTGGGACCCAGCCGCACTCGACGTGCAACTGTGCTACCTCGCGGTAGTCGCGGCGGAAGATTCCCAGCAGGTTGCGGCCGAGGTAATACTGGTCGGCATCGGAAAGGCTGCCGACAATCGCGCAATCCACGGCGATATAGGTGGGGTCAGCCGGGTCTGTGGCGTCGACAAAGATATTGCCCGGGTGCATATCCGCGTGGAAGAAGCTGTGGTTGAAAACCTGCGTAAAAAAGATCTCCACGCCGCGCTCACCCAACAGTTTGAGGTCAGTGCCTTTGGCGCGAAGCGTGTCCATGTCGGTGACGGGGATGCCGGAAATGCGCTCCATGGTCAGCACGTTGCGACAGCTGTAGTCCCAGTAAACCTCCGGTACGTACAGCAACTTGTTGTTCTCAAAATTGCGCCGCAGCTGGGAGGTATTGGCGGCTTCGCGGCCCATGTCCAGCTCATCGAGAATCACCAGTTCGTAGTCGGAGACGACTTCGACCGGGCGCAGGCGGCGGCCATTGGGATGGTACCTGGCGGCCAGTTTCGCCAGTGTGTACATCAGGGCGATGTCCTCGCGGATCACCGCCTCGATATCGGGCCGCACGACCTTGACCACCACCCGCTCGCCACTGTGCAGCGTGGCGCAATGCACCTGGGCCACCGAGGCGGAGGCCATCGGGGTGGGCTCGAAACTCGCGAACAGCTCGGCCACCGGTTTACCGAGGGCTCTCTCGACAATGGCAACGGATTGCTGGTCGGGAAATGGGGGGACGTTGTCCTGCAGCCTCGCCAACTCGTCTGCGATATCGTCCGGCAGCAGGTCGCGCCGGGTGGACAGCATTTGCCCGAACTTGATGAACACAGGCCCTAGTTCCTCCAGCGCTCGGCGCAGGCGTTCGCCGCGGGGAAGGTCGGGGGCCGGGCGCAGTCGCCAGGGTGCGAAACGCAGGGCAAGGCGCGGCAATGTCGGCAGCCGTTCCTGGTCGACGAACTCATCCAGTCGATAGCGACCGATTGTTCGCAGTATTTTGCTCAGGCGCAGTGCGCGGGACATGGCTCAGCCCCTCAGCTTCTGCAGGCGTTGGCGCAGGCGCTCGGTGCGCGATTCCAGCCGGTCCACGCGTATGCCGAGTTCCTGCACATCGCGGTAGAAATCCTCGACTTCCAGCCGTGGAGGGCTGAGTCGCGCCTCCTCGTGGATGAACTCTTCCAGCTGCCTTGCCAGGCTGGTGGATGCCTGCTTGCCCCATGCAAATGCGCTCCGCAGCACCTGCGCCAGCTGGTGTCCCGCGACGTCGCCAAGGGAGTCCACAAGGGGCGCTTCCCAGTCCATATCGAGTTTCGCCAGAATATGCTGGAGTTCAATCAGCGGAGCGCTGTCGCCTTCCAGTTCCAGTCCACCATTGATGAGCGTAGCGGTGGGGTCTTTCGCTGAAGCCAGTTCGGCAAAGTCCGCCGCTTTTCCGCGGATGCTGGTGGTGATCGGCCCCTGGTGAAAGCCGGTAAGGCGCATACCTTGTGCGCCGGGGTGCAGGTAGAGATCCAGGACAGGTGCGGTGCAGTGCAGCGCAAACACGGCATCTTCGAGTTGCGCCAGCTCAGCTTTGCTGTGGGGCGACAGCGCCAGCGCGCGATTGATCGCCGTCTCCAGCGCTGCCAGTGCGGCTGTGTGCAGTGTGGGATCTACAGGGGCACTCATTTCAGGCTTTGATGCCCCGGTGCAGCGCGACGATGCCACCGGTCATGTCGTGGTATTCGACCTCGCAGTAACCGGCATCCTCCATCATGTCTTTCAACGTGTCCTGATCGGGGTGCTTGCGGATAGACTCAGCTAGGTACTGGTAGCTGTCGCTGTCGTTGGCGACGAGGCGACCCATCAGCGGCAGTACGCGAAAGGAATAGGTATCGTAGGCCTTGCTGAGCAGGGAGTTTCTGGGTTTGGAAAACTCCAGCACCAACAGACGCCCACCGGGCTTGAGAACACGCAATATGGACCGCAGTGCCAGATCGATATCTGTCACGTTGCGCAGGCCGAATGCGATGGTGACACAGTCAAAGCTGTCATCCGGAAAGGGCAGGTACTGGGCATCGGCCTGCACAAACTCGATATTGGCCAGCCGGCCCTGGTCCAGCAGCTTGTCGCGGCCCACTTGCAGCATTGAATCATTGATGTCGGCCAGCACCACCCGGCCCTGCGGACCCACCAGTTCGGCGAAGCGGGCTGCGAGGTCGCCAGTGCCGCCGGCGATATCCAGCACAGCGTTGTTTTTGCGCACACCGCTCAACTCGATCGTAAAACGCTTCCAGATACGGTGAATGCCGCCGGACATCAGGTCATTCATCAGGTCGTAGCGGGCCGCCACCGAATGGAACACATCGCCTACCATGCCGGCCTTGGCGTCTTTGTCGACTTCCTTGAACCCGAAGTGTGTGGTGTCTTTATCACTCATTCTATTGCTGCTCTCGCGCCTGGGGATGACGCAGTATACCGCGATGTGTGATAAATGGGGTCAGAGTAAAAACTCCGGCTGTTCCTGGTGTTCGATTAGACATTGCGTCCATTCCCGGCTTTAACCAAGCCTTTGTCTATAGGCTGGAGTTTTTACTCTGACCCCATTTATATCTTACAACTTTAGCACCTGCACATCCGGATCGCGATTGGCGCCCGCCTTCGCCATGCGGTCGAGGTAGTCCTGCCATTTGGTCTTCTGGTCTCGGCAGAGGTCGTACAAATAGCGCCAGGAGTACAGGCCCGTATCGTGGCCGTCGTCGAACACCAGCTGCAGTGCGTAGTTGCCGACCGGTTTGATTGCGGTGATGGCCACATTGAGCTTGCCGGTTTGCAGGACTTCCTGGCCGGGACCGTGGCCGAGTACTTCTGCGGAGGGGGAGTAGACGCGCAGGTACTCGCAGCTCAGGGAGTAATTTTCGCCACCCTCATACGTCAGCTCCAGCAGTCGCGAGCGACTGTGCAGCTGGATTGAAGTGGGTTTGGGTGCCTCAGGCATAGCGGTTGTCAAAGGATAAAGCGGGAGAGGTCGTCATCCTCGCTCAGTTCCTGCAACTGCTTGTCGACGAAGGCGGCATCCACCAGTAGTGCCGCGTCCTGCAGGGCGGCATCGGCCGCGCCGAATGAGGTCTCTTCCAGCAGGCGTTCCATCACTGTGTGCAGTCGCCGCGCGCCGATATTTTCGGTGCGTTCATTGACCTGCCACGCCGTCTCGGCAATCCGACGCAAACCATCCTTGCTGAATTTCAGGTCAACGCCCTCAGTCTGCAGCAGGGCCTGGTATTGTTCTGTCAGTGACGCGCTGGGCTCCGTCAGGATGCGCTCGAAATCATCCGGCGACAGCGCCGACAGCTCGACGCGAATAGGCAGTCGTCCCTGCAGTTCCGGGATCAGGTCGGAGGGCCTCGCCAGGTGGAAAGCACCCGATGCGATAAACAGTATGTGGTCGGTTTTGATCATGCCGTGCTTGGTGCTGACGGTGGAGCCCTCGATCAGCGGCAGCAGGTCGCGCTGCACACCCTCGCGGGATACATCGGCGCCGGCGCCCTCGGAGCGCTTGGCGACTTTATCCAGCTCGTCGATAAACACAATGCCGTTCTGTTCCGCTTCAGCGACAGCCTTTTGCTTGAGCTCGTCCTCATTGACCATCTTCGCGGCTTCTTCGTCGCACAGTGCCTCAAAGGCGGCCCTGACCGGCATCTTGCTCTTCTTGCTCTGTTGGCGAGACATGTTGGAGAACATGGCCTGCAGTTGGCTGGTCATCTCCTCCATGCCCGGAGGCGCCATGATTTCCATACCGGGAAGGCTGGCGGTCACCTCGACTTCGATCTCCTTTTCGTCGAGATCGCCCTCGCGCAGTTTTTTGCGCAGCAGTTGCCGCGTGCTGGAGGCAGACGTGTCGGTGTCGCTGTCGCGGGCCGGTGGCAGCAGGATGTCCAGGATGCGCTCCTCGGCGGCTTCCTCGGCGCGGAAGCGCACGCGCGTCATCTCCTGCTCGCGGTACATTTTAATGGCGACATCGACGAGGTCGCGCACGATGGATTCCACATCGCGCCCCACATAGCCCACTTCGGTAAACTTGGTGGCCTCGACCTTGACGAAGGGGGCGTTGGCCAGTTTAGCCAGGCGCCGTGCGATCTCCGTTTTCCCGACGCCGGTCGGCCCGATCATCAGGATGTTCTTCGGCGTAATCTCGGCGCGCAATTCCTCGGGCAACTGCATGCGTCGCCAGCGATTGCGCAGTGCGATCGCGACGGCACGTTTGGCCGCATCCTGGCCAATGATAAATTTGTCCAGCTCGTGGACGATTTCGCGGGGAGTCATATTGGACATGCGGGTGCCTAAAAATCCAGTTGTTCGATAGTGCGGTTGTGGTTGGTGTAGATACAGATATCTGCGGCAATGCCCAGACCTTTCTCCACGATGTCTCGCGCTCCCAGTTCCGTGTTATCCAGCAGGGCGCGGGCCGCAGACTGGGCAAACGGTCCGCCGGATCCGATCGCGATCAGGTTGTCCTCGGGTTCAATCACATCGCCGTTACCGGTGATGATCAGGGAGGTCTCCTTGTCGGCCACGGCCAGCAGGGCCTCAAGCCGCCGCAGGGCGCGCTCGGTGCGCCAGGCTTTCGCCAGTTCCACCGCAGCGCGCACCAGGTGGCCCTGATGCTTCTCCAGTTGTGCTTCAAACAGTTCGAACAGCGTAAACGCATCGGCAGTACCGCCGGCGAAACCTGCCAGTACTCTGTCCTTATACAGGCGTCGTACTTTGCGGGCATTGCCTTTCATCACGGTATTGCCCATGGAGACCTGGCCGTCGCCGCCGATTACCACGCTGTTGCCGCGGCGCACGGAAAGTATGGTTGTACCTCGGAACTGTTCCACTTCTTTTCTCTCCTGGGGGACGATCTGGTGGGCTGGCAGTGGGCAGCTTCTCAGCTGCCCGTTTTAGTCGGCCCGATTGGCAGATATGGGGGGGTGTACGGGAAATTCAAGGTCCCGACCCGAAATCATGGCGCGCTGCGTTTCAGCAATACGGAGTCGATGTTCTGGTTGGCCAGCAGGCTGCGGGCTTTGCTGACCTCATCGTGGGACCCGAAAGGCCCCAGTGATACTCGGAACCAGCGACCGCTGTCGACGGTGCTCTCTTCAATTTGCGGCGTGAGCCCAAGCAAGAGTAGTTCTGCGCGTCGTCGCTCGGCGTCTTCCTTCTGCCGGAATGATCCCGCCTGCAGGAAATACGGCTGGGGTGTCGCGGTTGCCGTGGGCGGTTTGCTGACATCGGCCGCCGGTTCAACCGTTTCTACCTCCTCATCAACCTCCAGGGTCTGCTCGGGCAGCAACGTGTAAAACTCAAAGCGCGGTTTTGGAACTTCCGGTTCCGCTTCCGGTTCTGTTGCAGTTGCAAGCTCTTCTCCCGGTACCCCGGGCTCGGGTAGTGAGCCCAGATAGATCAGGAAGCTCAGGAACATGCCGGTGATCACGCCGGTTATGTACAGGCGAAAGCCCTTGCCGCGCGGTTGGGCTTCGCCCGTCTGTCGCTGTGCCTGCGCCCTCCGGGGTGGCGGCTTTTTCCTGCGCGGGTCCTGTCTGCGCTTGGCGTAATCCTGAGTCACGTGTTACATCACCTCCGGGGCGGATACGCCCAACAAATCCAGGCCATTGGCGATCACCTGGCCCACGGCCTGGCTGAGGGCCACCCGGGCATCGCGCACGGCCTCCTCTTCTACCAGCATTTTGTGCGCGTTGTACCAGGTATGGAAATCGCCTGCCAGTTCGCGCAAATAGGTGGCGAGCGTGTGCGGTTCGCTGTTCTGGGCGGCATTTGCGACCACCTCCGGATAGCGATCAAGTTGCCGCAGGAGGGCTTTCTCGTGCTCCTCCTGCAACTGGTCCAGGTGTTGCAGTGCACTCCCTGCCTGCCACTGCCAGCCCTGTTCCGCGAGCTTGCGCATCACGCTGCAGCTGCGCGCGTGGGCGTACTGGATGTAGTACACCGGGTTGTCGTTACTCTGCGACAGCGCCAGGTCGATATCAAACGTGAGTTGCGAGTTGGGCGCCCGCGCCACCAGGAAGAAGCGTGTCGCATCCCGCCCGACCTCGTCGATCAGGTCTCGCAGCGTGAGGTAGCTCCCCGCGCGTTTGGACAGCTTCACCTCTTCCCCCTCGCGCATCACAGTCACCATCTGGTGCAATACATACTCCGGCCAGTCTTGCGGAATATCCTGCTCCAGCGCCTGTAGTCCTGCGCGCACGCGGGTTACGGTGCTGTGGTGATCGGCGCCCTGTTCGTTGATGACGCGCTCAAAACCCCGCTGCCACTTGTTCAGGTGGTACGCCACATCCGGCAGGAAATAGGTGTAGCCGCCCTCGCGCTTGCGCATCACGCGGTCCTTGTCATCGCCAAAATCGGTGGTGCGCAACCACAGTGCACCGTCGCTTTCGTAGCAGTGGCCGGTCTCCTGCAACCGCGCCACGGTGCGCTCGACGGCGCCCTCCTGGTACAGCGAGGACTCGAGGAAATACACATCGAAATGCACGGCAAAGGCCTTGAGGTCGAGGTCCTGTTCACGGCGCAGGTAGGCCACGGCAAACTGGCGAATAGCATCGAGATCGTCGGCATTGCCCGAGCCCGTAACATGGCGATCCTCGGCGTCGACGGTATCGCCGCGCAAATAGGCCTGCGCCAGCTCGGCAATATAGTCGCCGCGGTAACCGTCCTTTGGCCACGCGGCATCCTCCGGCGAGATGTTCTTGCAGCGCGCCTGGACCGACAGTGCCAGGTTGTCAATTTGCGCGCCGGCATCGTTGTAATAGAACTCGCTGGCGACGTCCCAGCCGGTGGCGGCGAGCAGGCGACAAAGGCTGTCGCCCACGGCGGCGCCCCTGCCATGGCCGACATGCAACGGCCCGGTGGGATTGGCTGAGACAAACTCCACCTGCACCTTGCGGCCCGCTCCTGTGTCACTGGTGCCGAAGGCTGCACCCTGCTCCAGAATGCGGCGAATCACCGCCTGGTTGCTGTCGGCAGACAGGAAGAAATTGATAAAACCCGGGCCGGCAATTTCCGTGCGCGTGACCAGCGGATTGGCCGGCAGCGCAGCGCAGATCAGCTCGGCGAGCTCGCGCGGTTTGCGCTGTGCTGTCTTGGCCAGCGCGAGGGCGATGTTGCACGCCAGGTCGCCGTGGCGCTTGTCGCGGGTGCGGTCGATCTGTATCTGCGGGCTGGCGTCGGCGGGCAGTACTCCCTGTGCAATCAGCGAATCCAGCGCCTGTTGTAGCAGTTCTGTGAGTTGTTCCTTCATGTTCCGGGGGTGTACCTGGGCAGCGTCAATGGGTTGGTGCGCAATGGTGAACGGGTTCGGTCGCGGAGTTTACCATCATTCGCGCGCGACGTGGTCACTCTGCACGGGTTAGAACACGTCCTGTGGATCGACATCGATGGACCAGCTCAAACCCTGGCGGGTGGACAGCGTTTCCGCAGTTGCCACCAGAAGGCCAGCTGCCGCCTGTGCGGACCTGCGATCGGGTGCTGTCAGCAACAGCTGGCAGCGATACTTGCCGGCGCGGCGTTGCATCGGAGATGGCAGCGGCCCGATCAGCCTGGCACCGGCGGGGAGCCGGGGTGTGCTGCGCGAGCGCAGTGTTTGCAGGAACTGCTCGCCGTACTCGGCGTTGGGGCAGTCGGTGCGCATCAGCACCAGTTGCCCGGCGGGTGGCAGGCCGGATTCCTGCCGGCGCCTGAGCATCGCACGCGCCTGCTCTGCATAACTGGTGTGCAGCATTGCCAGTAGTGCGGGATGGTCCGGATAGTGAGTCTGCAGTATCACGCTGCCGGCGATGTCTGCGCGCCCGGCGCGGCCCGCCACCTGGGTCAGGAGCTGTGCCATGCGCTCTTCGCCGCGAAAATCCGCGCTGAACAGCAGTGCGTCGGCATCGATGACCGCCACCAGGCTGACCGCGGGGAAGTGGTGGCCCTTGGTGAGCATCTGTGTGCCGAGCAGGATACCGGGCTCGCCCCGGTTAATCTCGTCGGCCAGTGCTTGCATCGCACCCTTGCTTTGCATGGAGTCGCTGTCCACGCGATGGATGGGCCATTGTTTGAAGCGCGTGTGCAGGAAGTCCTCGGTTTGCTCCGTGCCCAGGCCGGCGGCCAGCAGACGTTCGCTGTGGCACTGGGGACACTGGCGGTGCAGTGCGCTGGTGGCACCGCAGTGGTGACAGCGCAGTCGCCGGCGTCGACGGTGAACGGTCAGCCGGGCATCGCAGGCGCGACATTCGGCGACCCAGCCGCAATCGTGACACTGCAGTGTGGGCGCATAACCGCGGCGGTTGAGAAACAGCAGGACCTGCTGCCCCTGTTGCAATTTTTCCTCCACGGCCGCAATGAGCGTGTCAGACAGGCCCGCCTGTAACACCTTCTTGCGCACATCCAGTGCCCGGATGTCAGGCATTCCACCGCTGCTGGCGCGCCGGGTGAGTTGCTGGTGCTGGTAGCGGCCGGCCTCCACATTGTGGATGCTCTCAAGCGAGGGGGTGGCGCTGCCGAGCAGGATCGGGCACCCGTGTATATGGGCGCGTTTAACCGCGACATCCCGGGCCGAGTAGCGAAAGCCGTCCTGCTGCTTATAAGAGCCGTCGTGTTCCTCATCCACGATAAATAACCCCGGTTTGGCGAGGGGGGTGAAAACCGCGGAACGGGTGCCGATGACGATGTGTGCCGCGCCGCTGCGGGCCGCCTCCCAGGCGAGGTAGCGCGGGCCGTCGGTCAGCCCCGAGTGCAGGACCGCAATATCTGCGTCAAAGCGCTGCTGGAAACGGGCCAGCGTCTGCGGCGTAAGCCCGATCTCCGGAACAAGCACCAGCGCCTGCTGGCCTCGCCGCAGGCAGTCGGCGATCAACTGCAGGTAGATTTCGGTCTTGCCACTGCCGGTAACACCCTCCAGCAGATGGCAGCTGAAGCCCGCTCCCGCGGCCTTGATGCTCTGTAATGCAACGGCTTGTTCATCATTCAGGGCAAGACCTGGATTGCTTCGTGGAGTAAGTGAGTGATCACTTATAACGCAGGGTTCGATCAGCTGCTTTTCCTGCAGGGCGCGCAGTACAGTGTTGCTGATCTCGTTTTTCTTCAGCTCGGCGGCGGTGATATGCGCCTGTTGCCGCAGCAGGCTGATCGCCTGTGCCTGCCGGGGAGATCTCGGCAACGCCTCCTCGGGGAGGCCCTTGCCGCGCGCGGTAAGTTGCCAGCCGGGACTGCCCGGCGGCAGCCGGGGCTTGCCTTCCCGCAGGCGCTTGGGAAACAGCGTGCTGTACACCTCGCCCAGTGGGTGGTGGTAGTAGGCGGCGGCCCAGTGGCACAGTTGCAGCAGTTGCGGATCAACCAGAGGGGTTTCGTCCAGGAGTTCCAGTGCCGGCTTGAGCGAACTGGCTGGCACATCGGTCTGGGCGCAGACTTCAAGCAGGTAGCCGGTAAGCTCTCGCCCGGAAAAGGGCACGCGCAATCGCACGCCCGGCTGCAGGCTGTCAATCTGGGCCCGACTCATGCCCTCGGGGGGAAGATAATCAAACTGGCGGCGCAGGGGCGAGGGAATAGCCAGACGAAATATGGACATTAAGCCCCTTTCTCACACGTGGGTTTCACGCAAAATGGGTTGGAATTCGGCATTGTAGCAAAAGCCTGCGCGCTATTGCTTATCGCCCCGCGTCTGGTAAGATGCCCGCCTATTTTTTGAGCGGCCGCTGTTTGGCGTCCCACGCCGTGGCGGCTCAACTCCCCCAGCGAGGTGCGGTGCCTGACGACGATCGGGTGGCGGCACTAATGACCAGGAGCACCATGTAATGAAAGCAGATATACACCCCAAATACGAGGCGGTTACTGCCACGTGCAGTTGCGGTAACACCATACAAACACGCTCCACGCGTTGCGAGGATTTTCTTGTCGACGTGTGTTCGGCGTGTCACCCGTTTTATACGGGCAAGCAGAAGATTGTAGACAGCGGCGGCCGCGTGGATCGCTTTAACAAGCGCTTTGGTGGTCGTGGCACAAAACGTTAGGGAAGGCTTATCGCAGGCAACTGCGATACCCGTAAAGCGCCATAGCCCTGCCGGGCTGGCGCTTTTTTATTCTCTTGTACCTTTTCACCCGAAGGTGTGCCCGTGAATCGATCCAGTTCCATTCCTGTAGAAATTCCGATGAGCACAGGTGGTAATCCTATGCCCAGTGACCTGAAAAAAGACGCCCTCGCCTACCACGCCGACCCCGTGCCCGGGAAAATCAGTATCGAACTCTCCAAGCCGGCTGAAAGCCTGCGGGACCTGGCGCTCGCCTACAGTCCGGGCGTAGCGGAACCGTGCCGGGAAATTGCTGAGGAACCGAGCGATGCCTATCTCTATACCGGCAAGGGCAACCTGGTTGCGGTGATCAGCAACGGTACTGCTGTGCTGGGCCTTGGCAACCTCGGGAGCCTGGCCAGCAAGCCGGTAATGGAGGGGAAAGCGCTTCTTTTCAAGCGGTTTGCCGGGATCAATGCGATCGACATTGAAGTGGATTCAGAAGATTCACAGGAGTTTATTACCACCGTAGCACGCATCGCCGGGACTTTTGGTGGGATCAACCTGGAAGATATCAGGGCACCGGAGTGTTTTGAGATCGAGTCTGCGCTGATCGAGCAGTGTGATATTCCCGTGTTCCACGACGACCAGCACGGGACTGCCATTGTTACGGCCGCGGGATTGATCAACGCCCTCGAGATACAGGGCAAGCAACTGGAGACTGCGGTGATTACCTGTCTGGGCGCGGGCTCGGCGGCTATCGCCTGCATGCGCCTGCTGGTGAGCATGGGCGCCCGCCGCGAAAATATCTTCATGCTGGATCGACGGGGCGTGATTTACGAGGGGCGTGAGGGGATAAATGCCTACAAGCAGGAGTTTGCCAATCACACGGACAAGCGCACCCTGGCGGATGCTATTGCCGGCGCCGATGTCTTTATCGGGCTGTCCGGCGCGGATCTGCTGACTCCGGCCATGCTTCTTTCAATGGCGCCCCGGCCTGTGGTATTCGCCTGTTCCAACCCGGATCCCGAGATCAAACCGGAACTGGCCATGGCCACCAGGGACGACCTGATCATAGCCACCGGCAGGTCGGACTACCCCAACCAGGTCAACAATGTGCTGGGATTTCCCTTCATCTTTCGCGGTGCGCTGGATGTTCGCGCATCGCTCATTAACGAAGATATGAAAGTGGCAGCCGTACTGGCCCTGAGTGCCCTGGCGCGCGAGCCAGTGACGGCAGAGGTGTTGGCCGCAGTCGGTCGCGAGACCCTGGCCTTCGGCCCGGAATATATCATTCCCAACCCGCTGGATAGCCGCCTGCTGGCGTGCATTGCCCCGGCAGTTGCCAGGGCTGCCGTCGATAGTGGCGTTGCGCGTATACCCTATCCCCAGAATTACCTGGCGGGCCGCTAGAAGAGATCGTTGACCTCGTCGTAGAGGCTGCTGTCGCTTTCGCGGCGGCTGTCCCTGCGCCCGCTGTGCTGCGGCGCAGTCTCCCGCTTGAAATACTCGAATATCGCATTGCTTTGGCCGGGGCTCGCCGGTTGCCCGGTTTGAGGGTCTATCTTGACCGTGACGATGCCGGGGGGAACCGGGCGCTCCTGCTCCGGGCTATCCTTTAGTGCCTCGCGCATGTAGTCGATCCAGATAGGCAGTGCCGCGGTGCCGCCGAACTCCCTGCGGCCAAGCGGCGTGTAATTGTCGAATCCCACCCAGGCTGTCGTGACCACGTCCCTGTTGTAGCCGGAGAACCAGACGTCCATCGGGCCGTTGGTGGTGCCTGTTTTGCCCCCGATATCGCTGCGTTCCAGCACCAGCGCACGTCGCCCTGTGCCGCGGGTGATGACGTCCTTCAGAATGCTGTCGATGATGAAATTGACCCGCGCGTCCATCACGCGCGGCGCCGGTGGCAGTTGCACTTCCTCGACGGTGTCCACCGCCAGGATTTCTTCCATGCTCATTTCCTCCTCCGCTTGCTGAGGGGCAACTGGCCCGTCGCAATCCCGGCACACGGTTGGTGGCCTGGCTTCGAATACAGTGACGCCATTGGTGTCCTCGATGCGCTGTATCAGGTAGGGCTCCACGCGGAATCCACCATTGGCCAGCACCGCGTAACCTTTCGCCAATTCAAGCGGGGTAATACTCTGCGTGCCAAGTGCCAGTGACAATTCGGGAACGTACCCGGAGGTATCAAAACCCAGGTGATTGACGTATTTAATTAACCGTTTTACCCCCAGCCGTTGCAGTAGGCGAATCGATACCAGGTTGCGCGATTTGGTCAGTGCCCAGCGCAGGCGCGTGGGCCCGTAGAACTTGCCCTCGTCGTTCTCCGGCCGCCACAGGTCATCCTGCGAGCCGCCCTCGAGTACGATGGGCGCGTCGTTGATAATAGTCGCGGCCGTGAAGCCCGCTTCGAAGGCCGCACTGTAGAGAAACGGCTTGAAGTTGGAGCCAGGCTGGCGCTGGGCCTGCGTGGCCCTATTGAATTTACTCTGTTCGAAGCCTATACCCCCAACAATGCTCACAATGGCGCCGTTGTCGGGGTTCAGTGAGACCAGCGCCGCCTGCGCCGCCGGAAGCTGCGCCAGATGCCATGCCCCCTCCTCGTCCTGCGTAACGCGTATCAGGTCGCCTATCGCCAGTACCTTGGCTACCGGCTGCTGCGATGCGCCGGTGGCATTCTCGCTGAGGTAGGGCCGGGCCTGGCGAATGCCATTCTCCCAGGGCAGGTCGGGTGTACTGCCGTCGGCGAGCAGCAGGGTCGCCTTGTCGTCGGCTACCGAAGTGACGATGGCGGGCTGGAGATTGCCCACGGGGGCCGCCTTCCTGAGGGCTGCGCGCCAGTCTGCGATGGTGTCCTCATCGGAGCCCCTCGGCGCCAGTTGTCGCTCGGGACCGCGATAGCCGTGCCGTTTGTCATAGGCTATCAGCCCATCCACTACGGACCGTGTCGCGACGCGCTGCAGTTCACTGCTGATGGTCGTGTAGACGTGGTAACCGTTGGTATACGCATCCAGGCCATAGCGCTGCACCATTTCCTGCCGCGCCATTTCCGCGGCATAGTGCGCGGCGAAGCCCAGTTGCGCGCCCCACAGGCGGGCATCATCGACTTCCGCCAGGGCGCTCTGGTACTGCTCCCTGTCGATATAGCCCAGAGCATACATGCGTCCCAGAATCCAGTCCCGGCGCTCCTTGCCGGCCTCCGGCCCACTGACCGGGTTGATGCGTGAGGGGGCTTTGGGTACGCCCGCCAGCATCGCGTGCTGGGCCAGGCTCAATTCGCCGATGGTTTTGCCGTAATAAACCTGGGAGGCGGCCTCAAAGCCGTACGCCCGGTGACCGAGAAAAATACGGTTAAAATACAGCTCGAAGATCTCCTCCTTGCTCAGCGTGCGCTCGATCTCGATAGCCAGCAGGATTTCATTGAATTTGCGGATGAACGTGCGATCGAGATTCAGGAAATAGTTGCGCGCTACCTGCATCGTCAGCGTACTGCCGCCAGAGCCCTTTTCACCGGTTAGCACCAGTTCTGACGTGGCCCTCATAAGTCCCATCACATCGACGCCGCGATGCGTGAAATAATTGTCATCCTCCGCCGCCAGCAGCGCTTTGATGAACTGCTCTGGGATGGCGTCGAACGGCAGCGGGCTGCGCTTCTGCTCGCCAAACTGGCCGATGAGCTCGCCATCGCGCGTGTAGACCAGCATCGGTGTCTGCAACCTGACGTCGCGCAACGTCTCCACATCGGGCAGATTGGGGCTGAGGTAGAGGTAAACACCGGCGATAGCCCAAAGCGCACCCAAGCATCCGAACACGGACAGTCTTAAAACAAATCGTAGGAAGCTCATTTATCCCTTTTGAAAACAATTGCTTAGACGAGCAGGCAACGGCGGTAGTGGAAGTTGATTGGTAATTATAAGCTTTTTTTGTGTTTTGATAAGTTTTGGGCTGTGGTATATCTAACATTAATGTATCGTTGCATAAAAACATCCTAAGTTAGTGATACTGATAGGGAAAAAAGTTGCTCGGACTATTTGGTAAGAGAAAGGCGACGCAGGTTCTGGGGCTTGATATTAGTTCAACGACAGTGAAATTGCTGGAGTTGAGTTATACAGGGGGCCGCTACCGCGTGGAGAGCTATGCGGTAAGTTCGTTGCCGCAGGACGCGGTCATTGAAAAAAGCGTCAATGATGTGGATGGTGTTTCCAATGCCATCCGCACCGTTGTTGCGCAGTCGCGAACCAAGCTCAAGAATGTCGCCGCCGCTGTCGCCGGGTCGTCAGTCATCACCAAGTTGATCGACATGCCCCAGGGACTCAGCGAGGACGACATGGAAATCCAGCTTACGCTGGAGGCCGACCAGTACATCCCCTACCCCCTCGAGGAGGTGGCGATCGACTTTGAGGTTCAGGGCCCGTCACCGGATCGTGATAACCAGGTGGAAGTGCTGCTGGCAGCGTGTCGGCGCGAGACTATCGAATCGCGGGTCGAGGCCATTGAGGGCTCTGAACTGACGCCCAAGATCATGGATGTCGAGGCCTACGCGATGGAAAGAGCTTTCTCGTTGGTGCGCAACCAGCTGGACCTGGACGAGGACAGCACCGTAGCTATCGTCGATATTGGCGCGACGATGACAACACTCAGCGTACTGAGTAACGGCCAGACGATTTATACCCGCGAGCAATTGTTCGGTGGCAAACAGCTTACCGACGAGATTATGCGTCGCTATGGCCTGCCGCTGGAAGAAGCCGGGCTGGCCAAGAAGCAGGGCGGCCTGCCGGATGATTATGAGCCCGAGGTGTTGGAACCCTTCAAGGAGGCTGTTGTGCAGCAGGTGGCGCGCTCCCTGCAGTTCTTTTTCTCCTCCAGCCAGTACAACGATGTCGACCATATAATTCTCGCCGGCGGGGTATCCTCCATGGAGGGTCTTGAGGAACTGGTACGCGAGAAGCTGGGTACCCCGACTTCCGTGGCAAACCCCTTTGCGCAGATGTCGATATCGTCCAGCGTGAACGCGGTGGCACTGGGCAGTGACGCCCCGGCTATGATGATCGCCTGCGGTCTGGCCTTGCGGAGTTTTGACTGATGGCACAGATCAACCTACTACCCTGGCGTGAGGAACGTCGCCAGGAACTCAAAAAGGAATTCCTGACGACGGTGGCGCTGGTCATTGCGCTCGCCGCCGGCCTGGTGTTGCTGGCAGACCGGGTTGTCAATAACCAGATCGACAACCAGGTCGCACGAAATTCCTACCTGACTGAAAACATTAAAGAGCTGGACAAGCAGGTTGCCGAGATTCGCGACCTGCAGAAGCGGCGCAACCAGTTGCTGGATCGTATGCGCGTCATCCAGGAGTTGCAGGGCAACCGCCCCATCATTGTCCGCGTGCTGGACCAGCTGGTTCGCACCGTGCCAGACGGGGTGTTCTACACAAAGCTCACGACCAGCGGAAAGAAAATCAGTATTAGCGGTGTCGCGGAGTCGAATAACCGGGTTTCGAGCCTGATGCGGCGGCTGGAGGCATCTGATTGGCTGACGAACCCCAATCTCGACAAGGTGGTTGAAGCCCGGGAGTTTGGTGAACAGGCCAATAGGTTTGAGTTAAGCGTTACCGTGCAGGCTCCGGCTATTGAAGAAGAGTCGGAAGAAGGGTAGACGATGGCATTTGAAGATACCATGCGCGCATTGCGCGAGTTCGATGTAAACGACCTGGATTTTGATAACGTCGGGTCCTGGCCTCTTGCTATCAAGGGGTTGATCTGGGCGGTGCTGGTGATTGCGGTCCTGGTGGGAGGTTACTACTACCACATCGAGGACATGCAGTTGGAGCTGGCCGCTGCCGAGGCGGATGAAATCAAGCTCAAAAAGGACTTTGAGACCAAAGCGTTCCAGGCCGCAAACCTGGAGGCATATCGCCAGCAGATGGTAGAAATGGAAGAGTCGTTTGGTGCGCTGGTCAGTCAGCTGCCGAGCGACACTGAAGTACCCGGTTTGCTTGAGGATATCACCAACAAGGGGCTTCTTAACGGACTGGATATTGCCAGCATTGACCTGCAGAAAGAGAAAGCGCAAGAGTTCTATGTTGAACTGCCGATCGCTATCAATGCCTCGGGTTCCTACCACGACCTGGGGGCCTTTATCAGCGGCATGGCTGGGCTGCCGCGAATTGTTACATTGCACGATTTCCAGATAACAACCAACAAGAAGAACGCAAATTCGTTGGACATGAAGATTATTGCGAAGACTTATCGTTACAAGGACGGGGACGCCTAGTGATGAAGAGCTCTCCCTATACTCTGCTGTTGCTGTGCTGCCTGGGAGCGGTTCTCACCGGATGTTCCGGCGGAGACCTTTCGGACCTGGATGAGTATATGGCGGAAAAGCGTAGCCGCCCGGGCGGGATCATTGCCCCTATACCGACATTCAAGGCGTACGAGGCATTTGCCTACAGTGCTACAACGTTGCGCAGCCCGTTTGATCGCCCTATCGAAGTCCGGGAAATTGCCCAACTGCAGGCGATTGCGGCAATCAAGCCGGATGAAAATCGCGCCAAGGAATTCCTGGAACAATTCACCTTCGACTCGCTGCGCATGGTGGGTACGCTGGAGCGGGACGATACCAGCTGGACATTGATAAGAGACCCGGACGGCGGTGTGCACAGGGTCAGGACGGGAAATTTTCTGGGTCGTCACCACGGCAAGATCGTGGAAATGACAGATACCTATGTTTCGGTGGTGGAAATAGTGAGCGATGGTACGACCGATGGTTGGGTCGAGCGACCGCGCACAATTAAATTAAGCGGTTTATAAACCGCGGTCATGGTGCGGAGCCGTGGCTAAAAAACAATATGTGGGGACAAGGCCGTGTTAAAAGGTAAAGAGAGCTTGAGAATGAGGTTGCGTAACGCAGTCGTTATGCTGGCGATGAGCTTTGTAACCAGCGCGGCGCTGGGCGCTCCCGTAGTGCAGGACATTGAATTCAGTTCCAGGCCCGGCAGCAAGTTTGAAGTGCGCCTTGAGTTCAACGAAACTCCACCTGACTTCCAAACCTATGCCATCGAAAAGCCCGCGCGCATCGCCGTTGATTTTCCAAACACCACCAGCGGCCTGGCGCAGAAACGCTATTCACTGCCGTATGGCAACGCCTCCAAGGCGGTGGTGCTGGAGTCCGGCGACCGCACTCGGCTGGTCGTTGAACTGGTCAAGCTGGTGCCGTACGAAACACGGATAGAAGGCAATAACCTGTTCCTGATGGTTGGACAGGAGGGGAATGACTACGTCAAGCAGGGCGCTGATCCCCTGCGTGTCGAGACGGCCGTGGTACAGGTGACTGAGGTGGCCTCCGAGATTGTCGACCTTGAGTTCCAGCGTACCGGGGCTGGCGAAGGCAAGCTGACTTTGCAGCTGACCGACCCCTCCGTGGATGTGAACGTATTCAGTGAAGGCGGCGACGTAAAAGTAGAATTCCTTGATACCACCGTGGCAGAGCGCCTGATGCGTCGCTACGACGTGACCGATTTCGCCACCCCGGTGAACAGCGTGGATGTGAACACCACCGAGCGCGGTGCGACCTTGCAGCTGAAAACCACCGGCGATTTTGACTACCTCGCCTACCAGACGGACAACGAGTACGTCATCAGCGTCAAGCCGCTCTCCGCAAAAGAAGTGGAGCGTCGCCAGAATGAATTCAACTATGTGGGTGACAGGATATCGCTGAATTTCCAGGATATCGAAGTGCGCGCCGTACTCCAGCTTATCGCCGATTTCACCGAGTTGAACCTGGTGGCCAGTGACACCGTGTCCGGGCGCATTACCCTGCGTCTGCAAAATGTGCCATGGGACCAGGCGCTGGAACTGGTATTGAAAACCAAGGGCCTGGATAAGCGCCAGATAGGTAACGTACTGATGGTGGCTCCGGCCGCGGAGATCGCCGAGCGCGAGCGCCAGCAGATTGAAGCCAACAAGCAGATCGCGGAACTGGCCCCCTTGGTCTCAGAGTTTGTGCGCATCCGTTACGCGAATGCTGAAGATGTCGTCGAACTGTTCCAGGCGGGTTCCGAGGATGGCGGCAGCCTGACCTCTCCGCGCGGTTCGGTGGTTGTCGACACCCGTACCAACTCGCTGATCATCACAGATACAGCGACAAAGCTCGCTGAGATACGCGATCTGCTCGAACTGGTGGATATCCCCGTGCGACAGGTCATGATTGAGGCGCGTATTGTGATCGCGCAGTCCGACGCCGCGAGAAACCTCGGTATTGAGTGGGGCGGCGCATACGTGAACCGCGGTGATGACCTGATCACGGTATCGGGCGACACGGAGAACGTGGTCGATATCAACGAATCCATTATCAATGGCAACACGCCGACGGTCAGTTATCCGGGCGCGCTGTTGGTGGACCTGGGTGTTGCATCCAACAGTGGTTTTGCGATCGGCTTTGCCAGTGGCGACCTGTTCCTGTCGGCAGAGCTCTCCGCACTGGAATCTGAGGGCGAAGGTGAGGTGGTATCGCAGCCGAAGGTGATTACCGGGGACAAGCAGGAGGCATCTATCAAGTCCGGTACGGAGATTCCCTACCAGCAGTCCTCCGCCAGCGGTGAAACCACGGTGGCGTTCAAGGACGCGGTACTGGCGTTGTTTGTGACGCCGAATATTACGCCCGATGACCGCATTATGCTGGACCTCAAGGTGAACCAGGATTCCGTGGGACAGCTGGTGCCCAGCGGCAGCGGTGGTTTCATCCCCTCTATCGATACCACGCAGCTGGAAACACAGGTGCTGGTAGGCAATGGTGAAACAGTGGTATTGGGTGGCGTGTTCAAGACTGAGGACATCGAGTCGGTGAACAAGGTGCCGTTCTTCGGCGATATCCCGTACATCGGCGCTTTCTTCAGAAGCGAGTCGAGCGAGCATAAAAAGACAGAGACCCTGATCTTCATTACACCGCGCATTCTGGCTGACCAACTCCTTGACTAGCGCTCAGTAGATCCGACATGCCCGCATTGCATCGAGTGTTTCTGGTCGGCCCCATGGGGGCCGGCAAGACGACCATTGGCAAGTATCTAGCCCAGCACCTGAAGCTGCGTTTCGCGGATACGGATACGGAAATCGAGGTGCGCACCGGTGCGGACATTCCCTGGATCTTTGATGTCGAGGGTGAAGAGGGCTTTCGCGATCGCGAGCAGCAGGTCGTAGCGGAAATGACAGAGTGGGACGATGTGGTGCTGGCGACGGGTGGCGGCGTCGTGTTGCGCCCGGAAAACCGCAGCGCGCTGGCGGGGCGGGGTTTCGTTGTCTATCTCTACGCCACCGTGGAAGAGCAGGTGAGACGAACCCGGCGCGATCGCCGCAGACCCCTGTTGCAAAAAGGTGATCCCGAGGAAATTCTTCGCGCCCTGATGGCCGAGCGCGACCCGTTATACCGGGAGATCGCAGACCACATCATTGAAACGGACGCCTGTAGCCCGCGCATGGTGGCGCAGCGACTGGTTGAAGAACTCACCGCTTTATAGCTCCAGCGCAGACAGCCCCTCCCTCGAAACGTTAGAATACCAGCCTTGAATCCAGCCTGAGGAACTTTCATGACATTGATCATGCATACCCTGCACGTGGAATTGGGGGAGCGCACCTATCCCGTTTATATCGGTCGAGACCTGCTGGCTGACAACGAACTGCTGGCCCGGCATATTGCGGGTTCGCAGGTTGTTCTGGTCAGCAATGAAACAGTAGCGCCGCTCTACGCAGAGCGGGTGAGGTCTGCACTGGGCAAGCGGCAGTTGATTACGGAAATCGTGCTGCCGGATGGCGAGCAGTACAAGTCGCTGGAAACCCTGTCGGTGATTTTCGACCGGGTGATGGCGGACAAGCACAGCCGCAATACCACGTTCATTGCTCTTGGCGGCGGTGTGGTGGGCGATATCACCGGGTTTGCCGCAGCGTGCTACCAGCGCGGAGTGAACTTCATACAGATTCCCACCACGCTGCTGGCGCAGGTGGACTCCTCCGTGGGTGGCAAAACGGCCGTCAATCATCCGCAGGGCAAGAACATGATCGGCGCCTTCTACCAGCCGCAGGCGGTGCTGATCGATATCAATACCCTGCAAACCCTGCCCGCACGGGAATTCAGCGCAGGCCTTGCAGAGGTGGTGAAGTACGGGCTTATCAGCGATGAGCCATTTTATCGCTGGCTGCACGAACACACGCCGCGCCTGCTGGCGCGCGAGGAAGCCGCACTGGCCGAGGCCATAGAGCGCAGCTGCGCCAACAAGGCACAGGTGGTTGCAGCCGATGAGCGCGAGGGCGGTATGCGCGCGATTTTGAATCTCGGCCACACCTTTGGCCACGCGATCGAGACGGGCCAGGGCTATGGCGAGTGGTTGCACGGCGAAGCCGTGGCTGCAGGCATGATGCTGGCGCTTGAACTGTCCGCCCGCCGCGGCTGGATTGATGAGGCCGAAGTGGACGATTTCCGTGCGCTGTTGCAGGACATGCACCTGCCCGTAAGCCCGCCCGGGAATATGGATGCCGCGATGTTCCTCAGCCTGATGGCACATGACAAGAAGGTCATCGATGGCAATCTGCGCCTGATACTGCTCGAAGCCATCGGTGCGGCCTGCATTGTCGACGATGTGACCGATGCGGAACTGCAGGAACTACTGGCGGCCCGCTGAAGCGCGTCCGCCGTTCCTGTCGCACGGGGGAATTTCCCCGCGCTCATTGCCCAAAAATTCCTGCCGCTGGTGTATGCTTGCCCTCCTTCTTTTCTCGAGCTCCGGATTCTCCCAATGACTGAACTCAAAAATGACCGTTTTCTGCGCGCCCTGCTGCGCCAGAGTGTCGATCGCACGCCAATATGGATGATGCGCCAGGCGGGGCGCTACCTGCCCGAGTACCGTGCCACCCGCGAGAAAGCGGGCTCCTTCCTGGATTTGTGCAAGAACGCCGAGCTGGCCTGCGAGGTCACGCTGCAACCCCTGCGCCGTTACCCGATGGATGCGGCCATTCTGTTCTCCGATATCCTGACGGTGCCTGACGCCCTCGGCCTCGGTCTGTACTTTGAGGAGGGCGAGGGGCCGCGCTTTCGCAAAACCGTGCGCAGCGAGGCGGATCTTGCGGGATTGACGGCGATCAAGGCCGATGATGACCTGGCTTATGTAATGCGCGCTGTCAGTACCATCCGCCGCGAGCTGAATGGCGCTGTCCCCCTCATTGGTTTTTCCGGCAGCCCCTGGACGCTGGCGACCTATATGGTTGAAGGCGGCTCCTCCAAGGATTTCGCGCAAATCAAAACCATGGCTTACGACAAGCCGGCGCTGATGCACGATCTGTTGACGCTGCTGGCCGACGCGGTAGCGGATTACCTGACTGCCCAGGTGCACGCGGGTGCCCAGGCGCTGCAAATATTTGATACCTGGGGCGGCAGCCTCAGTGCCGCTGGCTATCAGGAGTTCTCCCTGCAGTATATGCAGCGGGTGATCTCCCGCCTGCCCGCTGAAGCCGACGGGCGCCAGGTGCCGGTGATTGTCTTCACCAAAGGCGGCGGGCAGTGGCTGGAAACTATCGCCGATTGCGGCGCGCAGGCAGTGGGACTCGACTGGACCACAGATATAAACAAGGCTCGCGCACGGGTGGGCGACCGCGTGGCCCTGCAGGGAAATATGGATCCCAGCATGTTGTTTGCGTCACCTGCGCGGATACGCAGTGAAGTCGATACGATCCTGGCGGGTTACGGGCGTGGCAGCGGCCATGTGTTCAATCTCGGGCACGGCATCACGCCGGGCGTAAACCCCGATCATGTGACGGCCTTCGTAGATGCGGTGCAGGAGTTGTCGCCGCAGTACCACACCGGGGACTGAGACTTTTTCTGGCAGCGTGTTGAATCAGTCTCTAGCGAGTGCATGACCGGGGGGGGGGAACTAACCGGGATGAACACTGAGGTTGTTTCCGCCTCCTAGGAAGTGGCTTTGCCGGGCGGTTACGGATAGAAAAAGTGTTTCTCAGTCGCTCCCGGGGTGCCGGACCAACGGATTCGCTTGGTGAGAAACACTTTTTCTATCCGCAACCTCAGTGCATACCATTCGACTAGATCAAAAAAAATCTTTCCATTCATGCACTTCACAGTCTAACGTCCGTCACACCTCGTGCCGTAGCATTGGGATGCAGGGCTCGTACCCCAGTAGGCGTTTCACAAAGCGAATCACGTGGAGCGACTGAAACGCCTACTGGGGTGCGAGTCCGTCGCCCACGACCAAACCCCCGACAGCACTAAGACAAAATTCATCTCGTTGCTATTCAAGTCGAAAACAAGCCGAGCTGTCAGATAAAGGTTTTCAACACACTGCTAGCTGGCCTCGCGTTTCTTTGCCGCAGCCTCGTCGCAGCAGAAATCGTGGTCCATTTCCAGCGCGGGTTGATCCGATGATGGGTGGCCAACGATTTTAGCCGGCACGCCCGCAACGGTGGTGTGCGGAGGCACCTCCTCCAGGACCACGCTGCCCGCGCCCACCTTGGCACCTTCACCAACGCGGATATTGCCCAGGATCTTGGCCCCGGCGCTGATCAGCACGCCGTCGCCAATTTTCGGATGGCGGTCGCCCTCAACCTTGCCGGTACCGCCCAGCGTGACCGATTGCAGGATGGAGACATTGTTCCCGACCACGGCCGTTTCCCCGATCACCAGGCCGGTGGCGTGATCCAGCATGATGCCCTGCCCGAGTCGGGCCGCGGGGTGAATATCGACGCTGAATACCGCCGACATGCGGTTCTGGAAAAAAAGTGCCAGCGGTTCCCGGCCATTACTCCACAGCCAGTGCGCGACGCGGTGGGTTTGCAACGCGTGGAACCCCTTGAAGTACAGGAAGGGGATATACAGTTCATGGCAGGCGGAGTCGCGGTCCTCGACCGCCTGCAGATCCGCGCGCACCGCAGTGCGAATGGTAGGATCGCGGGTGAATGCGTCCAGAATAACCTCGCGCAGCAAGAGTGAGGACGCCGTAGGGCTGTCCAGTTGGCTCGCCAGGTGGAAGCTGAGCGCCAGTTCGAGCTCTGCGTGATTCAGTATCGTGGCGTGCAGAAAGCTGGCCAGTATCGGCTCTTCGCCCGCGTGCCTGGTGGCTTCCTGGCGGATCCGTTCCCACATGGGGTCCGTGGTTATCGAGGACATCAGTGTTCTCCTTCTGAAGCCCGCACTTTAGCGCACTGGGCTTTTTTCGTCACGGCATGTTATTGGCCGGCTGGTTGCCCAATTTTAGCCCGATGTTTGCAGTATAGACCCAGAGATCGTGGCCGCTCCGGCGGTATTTCCGTTCAAACAGGCTCAGGTCTGTCTCGCCAGCGGCCAGCCTGCTGACGCGTCCGCGCTGGCCTGCCAGGTGCATGGCGACGCCGAACTCCTCGATGTAGATCTGCCAGTTGGAGCGCAGCTCCAGGGCACCGCCGAGCTGGAGTAGCAGCGGAAAACGGGCGTGACCATGGACACGGCGTTGCAGGTGTCGCGCTTTTGGCCAGGGATTGGGATAGAGAATATAGTGAAATTCTGCCCGCAAGCCATCGCGCACCAGCAGCTGCCATATGTCCTCGCAATCCGCGCGCAGCAGCAGGTAATTGTCGCGGTCTGTATAGGGGTGTTTTGCCAGGCGCTGGGCGGACTTGTCGATACCCACCACCAGGTGGCCGGGATGACGCTCGGCCAGCGCCGCGGTGCTGTGCCCCGTGCCGCAAAAGGAATCCAGCACCAGTGGGCGCGGCCGGGCTGCCAGGCTTTCGCGCAGCGTTTCGTAGGCGCTGAGGTTGTGGGCAACGATCTCAGCGCGGTGCGCGGCGCGCAGGTGGCGGTTAACAATCTCCGCCAACCGGGGGTGTAATTGCTGCTGGTTGCTGCTGACCGGGGAGGAATTGGCGTGCAAGGGGTTCGGTGGCCTCAGGCAGTTGGGTGACAAGCGTGGCGCATTTGATGTTAATCATTGCTGCTGCGATGATAGCGTCCGATCATAGCTCTATCCACCGAGATTAAAAGGTTGCACATGCGCGATGACCTCCGGCCCTACTGGTTAAAAAAGAGTTACCTGAAATTCAGGTCCTGGTACGCCGATTATTTCCTGCGTCCCGAGTGCACGTATCTGGGCCCGCACCACACCATCATGAAGCCCTGGTATGTACATTTTTCGGGCAGCAATATCCAGATCGGCAAGTGTTTTACCGCGATTGGCGAGCCGGGCAACCGGGTCGAGGTGGGCGTCTGGGGGCGCGAGGCCGGCCAGGGCCGCGTCGTCATTGGCGATTGTTGCCTGATGAGCCCGGGCTCCAGAATCAGTGCCAGCGACGAGATCATCCTGGGCGACGGTGTCATGCTGGCCAACGGCGCCTATATCACCGACTCCGACTGGCACACTATTTACGACAGGATGGTGAGGAAGGAGACGCCAACGCCCGTGCATCTGGGCGCCAATGTCTGGCTGGGAGATCACGCCACCGTGCTCAAGGGGGTGACGATCGGCGAGAACAGCGTGGTGGCCGCACGGGCAGTCGTTACCAAGGATGTGCCCGCCAATGTCGTGGTTGCGGGAAATCCGGCGCAGGTGGTGAAAGAGCTGGATCCCCAGCGCGAGTTCAAAACGCGCATGGATTACTTTTCAGATCCAGAGGGGCTGAATGCGTTCTTCGATGCCGTGGACCGGGATGTGCTGGCGGGGAACTCGTTCTGGCGCTGGCTCTGGTCGGTGATTTATCCCGGTTCCCGGTCCCACTCAAAGCCCTAGAGCAACCGCAGCGGCTCCTCCTGCAGCGCCGACATCTGCTCGCGCAACTCCAGGATATGATCCGCCCAGTAGCGCTCGGTGTTGAACCAGGTAAAACTGCGCGGGAACGCCGGGTCCTCCCAGCGGCGTGCCAGCCAGGCCGCGTAATGGATCAGGCGCATCGTGCGCAGCGATTCGATCCAGCGAATCTGGCGCGGATCGAAATCGCAAAACTCCGAATAGCCCTCTACCAGCTCTGACAGTTGCAGTTGTCGCTCATGGCGTTCGCCGTTGAGGAACATCCACAGATCCTGTATCGCCGGCGCGGTGCAACAGTCATCAAAATCGACAAAGTGCGCCGTCTCGTCGCGCCACAGGATATTGCCCACATGGCAATCGCCGTGGACACGGATTTCATCATCGGGCTGCACCTCGCTGTAGACGGATTCCACGATCTCCTTGAGATCGGTGGTTAACGACTCGTACGCAGGTACGAGTGATTTGGGGATAAACCCGTCCAGCAACAGCTCGCGACTTTGCGTCAGCATGCGCTCTACTGTTATCGCCTGGCGCTCCCTGAATGCGCCAGCCTGTCCCACGGCGTGGATGCGCCCGACCGTCCTGCCCAGCACCAGCATGTTGTCGAGGTTGTCCAGTTCCGGCGGATAGCCGCCGCGGCGTGCGAAGAGTGCAAACTGGAAGCCCTCGTAAGTGTGCAGTGTTTCTCCCTGTGCATTTACCATCGGGGCTACGACGGAGATCTCGGCGTCCTGTAATTCGAGGCTGAAACGATGTTCCTCCCGAATCTGGGCTTCCGTCCAACGCTCCGGCCGGTAGAATTTTGCGATCAGTGGCGTGCCGTCTTCAATGCCCACCTGGTAAACCCGGTTTTCGTAGCTATTCAGCGCCAGTAACCGCGCGTCGCTGCGATAACCGACAGATTCCACGGCATCGATAATCATATCGGGGTCGAGCCGGTCGTAGGGGTGGGTTGTCATGCCAGGTCTGTTGCCTCCATTAGCAGTGCTGCACTTTTGATCTGGGCATAGATTGGATCACCCACTTGCAGCTTGAGTTCCACTGCGGATTTGCGTGTGATGCGCGCGAGCAGGAATTGCGAGCCAAGCGACAGGCGCAACAGCACTCGCGCGCTGTCGGTGTCCTCGATCTCGCTGAGTGTGACCGGCAGAATATTGAGAATGCTGCTGTCCTGCGGGCGCTGTCGGCAGACGCTGACATCGCGCGCGGGGATGCGCACGCGCCGCACCTGGCCGGGGTCGTGGGGCAGGTGGTTGACGAACAGGGGGTGGCCGTCCACCTCCAGCTGGGTGAGGTTGAATACGGCGTCGTGTTGCGCAACGCTGGCAGTCAGGATTGCCGCGGCCTGTTCCTCGTGCGACAGGCGGGTATCCAGCCTGCTGCACAAGTCCAGCAACGAACCCTGTTCCACCACGCGGCCCCGGTCCAGCAACAGCAGGTGGTCTGCGAGCTGGCTCACCTCTTCAATGTCGTGACTGACGTAGAGCATCGGCAGTTGCAGTTCATCGGACAGCCGTTGCAGGCACCGCAAACACTGCTGGCGGGCAGCGTGGTCGAGGTTGGCCAGCGGTTCGTCCAGTAACAGCAACTGCGGCGAGGACAGCAGCGCGCGACCGATGGCCACGCGTTGCTTCTGGCCGGCGGACAGGGTATCGGGTGTGCGCGCCAGCAATTCCTGCAACTCCAGCCAGGTGACGACCTGCTCGAACGCAATATCGCCGGGCGAGCTGCGCCGCGTGATGGCGTAGTCCAGGTTCTGTTGCACGTTGAGATGTGGGAACAGCCGCGCGTCCTGGAACACATAGCCGATGCGACGTCGCCACGGCGGCACGGCGATACCCGGCGCCTGCCAGGTTTCACCGCCGAGTCGAATGACGCTGTCGGGTTGGGGTGAGCGCAGTCCCGCAATGCAATCCAGCAGCGTGCTTTTGCCGCTGCCACTGGGTCCGTAAACCGCCGTGATACCACGGGTGGGCACGGTGCAATCAACCTGCAGTGCGAAACCGCTGTCACCCTGGCATTCAAGCGTCAGGCTTAGCACACTCACGCGCGCACCCGCCAGCCGATCTGCCTGTCACTGCGGTAAAGCAGGAACAGCAGGAGGAAGGAAAATATCACCAGACCGGCCGCCAGGCGGTGCGCCTCGTCAAAGTGCAGTGATTCCACCGAGTCGTACAGGGCAATTGACAACACCTGGGTTTCGCCGGGGATGTTGCCGCCGATCATCAGGACAACGCCAAATTCTCCTACCGTATGTGCGAAACCGAGACTGGCAGCCGTCACAAAACTGCGTCGGGTAAGCGGCAGAACGATGGAGCGGAACTGGTCCAGCGGTGACGCGCCGAGAGTCGCTGCCGCCTGCAGCAGTCCTGCCGGAATCCGCTGGAAGGCCGATTGCAGGGGCTGCACAACAAACGGCAGCGAATACACCACGGAGCCGATCACCAGTGCGCTGAAACTGAAGGCCAGCTGCGTGCCGGTCAGTTGCTGCCAGAGGCGGCCCAGCGCGGTATCCGGCGTGAACAGCAACAGCAGGTAAAAACCCAGTACGGTGGGTGGTAGAATCAGCGGCATCGCCACGATGGCCTCGATGGTGGCGGGAACGGTGCCGCGACGGCGGGACAACCACCACGCCAGGGGCGTGCCCAGGATCAGCAGCAATACCGTGGTGATTGAGGCCAGTGCGATAGTGAGATAAATCGCTTCCAGTTCAGCATGGTTCAGGGACAAGGTTCGTAGCCGGCGTCTTTGATCAGGTCGCGCACGGTATCACTTCTCAGCCACTGCAGATACTCGTCAACGGCCGGGCTATGTGTCAGTACCACGGCGTACTGTGCCACGGGCTGGTACCAGTCCAGTGGGACGGGCGTCGCACCGGCGGCTTTCAATGCGCGGGGAAGCAGCGCCATGTCCACAGCCCCGCTCTGCCAGAACTGTAAGGCCTGCGCGACACTATTTCCCTTGACGAGTTTGCGGCCCTCCCCGGCACTGAATTCCGGCCTGGCCAGCACCTCCATCGCGGCGCGACCGTACGGCGCCGTCGCGGGGTTGGCTATCGCGAGGCTCAGGCCCGGTTGCGCCAGGGACGACAGGCCGTCCTTGCCTCCGGCCAGCACCAGGCTGCCGCGGGCGTAGCAGAACGCGTCGGTGCTCGCGAGGGCCTTCGCGGACACTACTTTTTGCGGGGTTTCCTCGTCCGCGGCGAAAAACATATCGTACTGCGCGCCGTGCAGGATCTGGGTGGCCAGTACGCCGGTTGAGGCCGCGCTGAACGTCACGAAGATATTGGTGTTGGCGAGGAAGGGCTCGGTGATTTTTTCCAGCGTGGGTTTGAAGTTGGCAGCCACGGCGATACTGATCGATTCACCTATCGACAGCGGGCTTGCCAGCAGGAGTAGCAACACTGTGAGAATTCGCATAGAACAATCCTTGAATACCATTCTTTAAAAGTCGGGCGCCGGTGTCCGTGCAAGACACCACACTTCAATATGCCTGGCGCCCGCCGCCGACAGCGCGCGCGCCAGGGCTGTCGCGGTGGCCCCCGTGGTCATTACATCGTCCACGATGGCGATACGCAGATTGTCACAGGGCTTAAACACTGTAAAGGCGCCCTTCAGGTTGCCGGCGCGTTGCCGGGCACTCATGCCGGATTGCGCGGCGGTTGAGCGCTGGCGTTTAACCAGGCGGTCTGCAATGGTGCATGATTTAAGTTCAGGACAGGTCGCCTGTAGCTGTCGGCACAACAGCTCGGATTGATTGAAGCCGCGCTGCCACCGCCTGCGCCAGTGCAGGGGCACTGGTACGAGCAGGTCGAGCGGCTCCTCCTGCCACTGTGCGCGCTGCAGCCACAGGGAGGCCAGCAGCGGCGTCAGGTATTGTTCCCGGTGGTACTTCCAGAGGTGAATCAGGTGGGCGAAATACTCGTCGTACAGCCAGGGTGCGAGGACGCGCGCAAATACCGGTGGAGTCTGCTGGCACACGCCACATATCTGCATTGCGTTCGGCTGCCCGGTGGGAGGCAGGGGTAACGCACAGCGCGCACAGCAGCTCTGGTTGAGCGGCATCTCCAACTCACACGCGAGGCACAGCGGGACGTCCCGGTCGCTGCGCAGGCCGCACAGGGCACAGTGGTGGGGAAACAGCCCATCGAGTAACCGCCTGCCAATGTTGTTAACCATGCGGCACCGTGCAGGTTGACAGCTTTGCCGGCGGCGGTATCATGCACGTTTTCACCATGTTAATTCATCCTTGGGCCTGATATGCAATCCTCAGTGGCAGCTACGACAACATCGACCCCATCATCCAGCCCCGGCGAGATTCGCCATGACTGGTCCCGGCAGGAGGTGGAGGCCCTTTTCGCACAGCCCTTCAACGACCTGCTGTTCCAGGCGCACACGGAGCACCGCAAGTATTTTGACCCAAACCAGGTCCAGGTCAGCACACTGCTTTCCATCAAAACCGGCGCCTGTCCGGAAGATTGCGCCTACTGCCCGCAGAGCACCCGCTATGACACGGGGCTGGAAGCAGAGGCGCTGATGGAAATCGAGCAGGTGCTGGAGCAGGCCAGGGCGGCTGCCGCGTCGGGTGCCACGCGTTTTTGCATGGGGGCCGCCTGGCGATCGCCCAAGCAGCGCGATATGCCGCAGGTGGTCGCAATGGTCAAGGGCGTGCGTGCGCTGGGTCTTGAAAGCTGTATGACGCTGGGCATGCTGACGCGCGAGCAGGCGCAGGAATTGTCCGAGGCAGGGCTGGATTACTACAACCACAACCTCGATACCTCGCCCGAATTCTACGGCGACGTCATTACCACCCGCACCTACCAGGACCGGCTGGAAACGCTGGACCACGTGCGTGATGCCGGTATGAAAGTGTGCAGCGGCGGCATCGTGGGCATGGGCGAAAAACAAACGGATCGCGCCGGCTTGCTGCAGCAGTTGGCCAACCTGCCCCAGCATCCCGAGAGCGTGCCGATCAATATGCTGGTGCGCGTGCAGGGGACGCCGCTGGAAGCAGAGGCGGACCTGGACCCGTTCGAGTTTATTCGCACCATCGCGGTGGCGCGGATCATGATGCCGGCGTCGCATGTGCGCCTCTCGGCGGGCCGCGAGGAAATGAACGAACAGATGCATGCGCTGGCGTATTTTGCCGGTGCCAACTCGATCTTCTACGGTGAAAAGCTGCTCACCACGCCCAACCCGCAGGCCAACTCCGATATGGCGCTGTTCGCCCGCCTGGGCATTGAGCCGGAACGGCGCCACGTCGAACAGGCCCCCGCCACACCCAGCCCGCACTTTTACGACGCCGCTGCCCGCTAGGCGACTGTCGTGACAGGCTTCACCGAGCGTCTGGGTGCGGTGTTGGCGCAGCGACGCCGGGATGGCCTGTACCGCCAGCGCCAGACGCTGCAGTCTGCCCAGGGCCCGGTGGTGCGCATCGAGGGGCGCGAGTACCTCAATTTCTGCAGCAACGATTACCTGGGCCTGGCGGCTCACCCCCGCGTTATCGAACGCTTTCGCGAGGCCGCCGCTGAATACGGCGTCGGCAGTGGCGCTTCCCACCTGGTCTGCGGCCACAGCGCACCACACCATGAACTGGAAGAGGCGCTGGCCGAGTTCACGGGCCGCGAGCGCGCACTCCTCTATTCCAGCGGCTATATGGCCAACACCGGCATCCTCACCAGTGTGCTGCAGCGCGGTGATTACGTGTTTGAGGACCGGCTCAATCACGCCTCCCTGCTGGATGGCGGATTGCACAGCGGGGCGCGTTTCCAGCGCTTTCCCCACAACGATATGAGTGCACTGCAGGTCAAGCTCGAGGCTGCCGGGGGGCCGCGCCTGGTGGTGGTGGACGGTGTCTTCAGCATGGATGGCGATACCGCGCCGCTGGCTGAGCTGGCAGACCTGTGCAGCGCGCAGGACGCCTGGCTGATGGTGGATGATGCCCACGGGTTTGGTGTGCTGGGCGCGCGCGGGGTGGGCAGTACAGAGGCCGCGAGGCTCGCGCCTTCCTCCGTCCCCATACTCATGGCCACGCTGGGCAAGGCGCTGGGGACTGCCGGCGCGTTTGTCGCCGGCAGTGAACTGTTGATTGAGGGGTTGATCCAGCAGTCGCGCAACTATATCTACACCACGGCGCTGCCGCCGGCGGTGGCAGCCGCCAGCCTGGAGGCGCTGACCCTGGTCAGGAATGAATCCTGGCGCAGGGAATACCTGGCAAACCTGATTCACCGGTTTCGCATCGGTGCGGAACAACTCGGTTTATCGCTGCTACCGTCCGCGAGTGCCATTCAGCCATTGTTGGTGGGTGATGCGGTAAGGGCGGTGGGATTGAGTGAGCGTCTCCGTGAAAACGGTTTCCTCATCGGCGCCATCCGTCCGCCGACCGTTCCCGCGGGAACGTCCCGCCTGCGCATCACCCTCAGTGCAGCGCACAGTGAAATACAGGTGGACCAGCTGCTGGATCAACTGGCAGCGTGCTGGACGGCGGACTGAATGCCGCTGCATTTCGAATACCTGCCGGCCACCGCTACCCCTCGGCATGAACTGGTGCTTCTGCACGGTTGGGGCAGCAATCGGGAAGTGTGGCGGCCTCTGCTGGTGCTGTTGCGGCCGTGGGCCAATATCACCCTGTTGGATATTCCCGGTGCTGCGCCGGGGTGCGCTTCGGGCGCAGCGCCAGAGCTGACTGAACTACTGGCGGGTATTCTGGAGTGCTGCCCGCGGCAGGCCGTATATGTGGGCTGGTCGCTGGGTGGGTTGCTGGGTACGGCGCTCGCTCACCGATACCCGGAGCGGGTGTCGGCACTGGTAACGCTCTGTACCAATCCCAGGTTCATCGCGGCGCAGGACTGGCCGGGAATGGAGGCAGCGGTGTTTGCAGAGTTTGCCAGCGGCGTGAAAGCGCAGCCGGTCGCGGCACTGAGGCGCTTCGACGGGCTGCAGGTGAGTGGGGCCCGGCAGCCGCGACAACTGTTGCGTCAACTGCAAGTACAGGGACGCCGACCCGCGTCCGTCGAACTGCTGGCCGGCCTGGCGTGGCTTGAGACGCTCGACTTGCGTGAGGCCCTGCCCGCGCTGAAGCAGCCGCAGTTGCACCTACTGGCGGCGGAGGATGCGCTGGTGCCATCTGCAGTGGGTAGCTTTATCGAATCCCAAACCGCGGGTGCTCTCGCCGCACGGGTTAAGGTTATGCCGGACAGTTCTCATCTCGCACCGCTGGATATTCCCGGGGTGCTGGCGGCAGAGATTCACGCATTTCTCGATGCTGCGGGCACCTTTGCAGAGCGTCCCGAGACCGTGCCGGATCTGGAGAAACAGGCCGTTGCCGCCTCCTTCAGTCGTGCGGCTGGCCGCTACGATTCCGTGGCACACCTGCAGCGCAGGGTTGGTGAGCAGTTACTTACCTATCTGGAGGCGGGGCCGGTGGCACCGGGCAGCGTGCTCGATCTCGGCTGTGGAACCGGTTATTTTTGTACACCGCTGCGAGAGCGCTATCCTGCGGCGCAGTACCTGGGCTTGGACCTCGCAGCCGGGATGGTGGACTACGCCCGCAGGCGCTGCGGCGAGGATAGCAAATGGCTTGTTGCGGACGCCGAGTCCCTGCCGCTGGCCAGCGAATCGGTTGACGTGGTGTTCAGCAGCCTGGCAGTCCAGTGGTGTGCTCGCCCCGAGCACTTGCTGGCAGAGTTGGCGCGCGTGCTACGCCCTGGTGGTTTGTGTGTATTTACTTCACTCGGGCCGAATACCCTGAACGAACTGCGCAGTGCCTGGGCCGCTGTGGATGCGCACCAGCATGTGAATACGTTCCTGCCGGGTGCCGCGTTGCTAGCTGCAGCGGAGCGTATCCCCGGTATCGAACTGACACTGCAAGAGCAGTCCTTTTGCATGGAGTACACGCGGGTCCGCGATCTACTGGACGAGCTGAAAACGCTGGGTGCACACAACATGAACCGCAGTCGACCGACGGGGCTCACCAGTCGGCGCGCATTGCAGGGGATGTTGCAGGCCTATGAGGCGAGACGTTTGCAAGGTGTGCTCCCCGCCACCTATGAAGTCATATTTGGAGTACTGAAGAAGCCATGAGTAAAACCTGGTTTGTAACCGGCACCGATACCGGCGTTGGGAAAACAGCGGTGAGTTGCGGCCTGCTGGCAGCGGCGGCTCGCGCGGGTATGCGCACTGCCGCCGTCAAACCCGTGGCGGCCGGCTGCGATGAGAGGGGCCACAATGAAGACGCCCTGTACCTGCAGGGGGCCATGACCGAGACACTTGATTACAGCCAGGTAAATCCGGTGGCGCTCACCGCCGCGATAGCACCGCATATCGCGGCGCAGCAGGAAGGTAAAAACCTGCAGGCTGCCCGCCTGGTGGGCTTGTGTCGTGGCGTGATGTCGGGCGGCGCGGATTTCGTGCTGATTGAGGGCGCAGGCGGCTGGCGCGTCCCCATCAATCCACGGGAGACGCTGGCAGACCTGGCCGTCCAATTGCAGGTGGGGGTGATCATGGTGGTCGGCATGCGCCTCGGTTGTATCAATCACGCGCTGCTCACCGCGGAGGCGATTCGCCGCGATGGCCTGCACCTCGCGGCCTGGGTGGCGAACCAGCCTGGCCCGCGCATGGACTGTCACGATGAGAACCTGGATACCCTGCGGCACCTGCTGCCGGCGCCACTGCTGGGCGATGTACCATTGCTTCCCGACTGGCAGGCCGCCGACCTCTCCCGGCACCTTGATATCGGCCTACTCGTCGAATAGGCCCCCCGAAAAGTCGCCAGAAATCAGCGATGTTATAACCAGAAACATCGCGGACATGGTTCACGCTGCGTAAAAAGATATTTGACATCCGGGATAAATACCGGACAATGTGAGCGCTGAACACATGGCCCGGATCGATGACATGCATCGGTTTCCCCCCGGGCTTCGTCTATCCCGATTTGTTCACCTATACAGACGTATCCAGAGGAGTTGACCATGCCAGACTACAAAGCGCCGGTGCGCGATATTCAGTTTGTTATTAACGAAGTACTGGAATCTGAAAAGCTGTACCAGACTCTGCCCGGCCTTGAAGAAGCGACGGAAGACCTCATGAGCGCGATCGTTGAGGAAGGCGCCCGCTTCGCAGAAAGCGTGATTGCCCCCCTGAACCGCAGCGGCGACGAAGAGGGCTGCACATGGAGCGAGGACGGCGTGGCAACCCCCGCTGGCTTTAAGGAAGCCTACCGGCAATACGTGGATAACGGCTGGCCGGCATTGAGTGCCGATTCGCATTACGGCGGCCAGGGCATGCCCAGCCTGCTCGGTATCGTTATGAATGAAATCGCCGGGACGGCGAACTGGTCCTGGGTGATGTATCCCGGTCTCAGCCATGGCGCGGTGAACACCGTTGAAGCGCACGGCGATGAGGATCAGAAACAGAAGTACCTCACCAAACTCATTTCCGGAGAATGGACCGGCACCATGTGCCTCACCGAGTCCCAGTGTGGCTCCGACCTCGGCCTGCTCCGCACCAAGGCCGAGCCTCAGGCCGATGGGTCCTACGCGATTACCGGTACCAAGATTTTCATCAGCGCCGGTGAGCACGACATGACAGAAAACATCGTACACATTGTGCTCGCGCGGCTGCCGGATGCGCCCGAAGGCACCAAGGGAATCTCGCTGTTTATCGTGCCCAAATTCAATGTCAACGAAGACGGTACGGTCGGCGAGCGCAACGCGGTGCACTGTGCCTCCATCGAAGAAAAGATGGGCATACATGGCAACGCCACCTGCGTGCTCAATTTCGATGGCGCGCGGGGCTTCCTGATCGGGCCACCCAATCGCGGCCTGAACGCGATGTTCACCTTTATGAATACCGCCCGTATCGGCACTGCCACGCAGGGACTGGCGCATGCTGAGTTGTCTTTCCAGGGCGCCCTGGCCTACGCCAAGGAGCGCCTCGCGATGCGCTCCCTGACCGGACCTAAAAACCCGGACGGGCCAGCTGACCCTATCATTGTGCACCCTGACGTACGCCGCATGTTGCTGACCCAGAAAGCCTTCGCCGAAGGCAGTCGTGCGTTCCTGTACTACCTTGCCCAGCAGGGCGATATCGTCGCAAACGGCAACGAGGAACAGGCCAAAGCCGCCGACGACCTGATGGCGCTGCTCACGCCCATCGGCAAAGCGTTTGTCACCGAGGTCGGTTTTGAGTCGGCCAACCTGGGTTTGCAGGTCTTTGGTGGCCACGGTTTTATTCGCGAGTGGGGCATGGAGCAAATCGTGCGTGACGCGCGCATCGCGATGCTTTATGAAGGCACCACCGGCATCCAGGCACTCGATCTGGTCGGCCGCAAGGTGCTGGGCAGCGGCGGCAAGCTGTTGCTGGGCTTCACGTCTGTGGTTGACGAGTTCTGCGCGGCCAACAGCGGTGCAGAGTACGAAGAGTTCATCAAACCGTTGCAAGCGTACAGCAAGGAATGGCTCGACCTGTCCATGAAACTGGGCGAGGCCGCAATGGAAAACCCGGACAACGCCGGTGCCGGTGCGGTTGACTACCTGATGTACAGCGGCTACGTCACGCTGGCCTACTTCTGGGCGAGAATGGCGATCCTGGCGCAACAGAAAATTGCAGCCGCCGATGGCGATGTATCGTTCTACGAAGCAAAGCTTATGACAGCGCGTTTCTATTTCGACCGCCTGTTACCGCGAACGGAGTCGCTGAAAACCACGATGCTGGCCGGTGCGGACAGCCTTATGGCCATGCCGGAGGCGCTGTTCCAACTCTAGGCGTAGTATAACGTTGCGGCGAATCACTCCTGACGGGGTGACTTTCCGGTTCCAGAGGGGGAGAATGGCGGGCGCCGTTCTCCCTTTTTTATTTCCGCTGACCCAGTGAGCGATATGACCGAACAACCCGCTGATAAAACGGATAGAAGCTACAGCAATAGCCTCCATCCCGAGGACCAGAAAAAGGTCGATGACTTCGTCCGCCGTGGCATCAACTCGGTGGAGCGTAAACCATTCAGGCCCGGCCGCCTGCTGATAATGCTGATCGTTGTCGTAGGCACGCTCCAGATATTAAGCCAGCTCATCGCGCGCTGGGCGGGGATCTACTAGCCGCTGCAGGCATTGGTTCCGCGCTGCCCATTTGATATAGTGGCGCGCTTCAAACATCGGTGTGTGGCGCAGCCTGGTAGCGCACTTCCTTCGGGAGGAAGGGGTCGGAGGTTCAAATCCTCTCACACCGACCAAATACTCCTCCAGTAACAACCTAGAATGTCCTCAAAGCCCTGTAAATCAGGGCTTTTTTGTTTATACTGCGTCCATAGCTGTCTGATGGTGTCCAGTTATATACCGCCAAAAAAGCGGTATATATGGCGGTATATCTGGTACCGCCAAAGTGGATACCGCCAAATTGACTATGTGAGGGGGTGGGCTATGAGCAAGCTAACAGCCACGGCGGTAAAGCAAAGCAAAGGGCAGGCCAAGCCGGTGAAGTTGCAGGACGGTGGCGGTATGTATTTGCTGGTTAACCCCAACGGCACTAAATATTGGCGGTATAACTATCGCTTTGGGGGGAAGCGTAAAACCCTGGCGCTGGGGGTGTACCACGATGTTTCATTGGCAGAGGCGCGTAAGTTGCATCAGGCGGCGCGGGAAACACTGGCAAAGGGTATAGACCCCGGAGAGGCCAAACGGATTGAGCGAATAACCCGCCACCTTGCCAGTGCTGACAGTTTTGAGGCAGTGGCTACCGAATGGTACGAATCAAAGCTACACGATAAATCAGCCAGCTATCGGGACCGCACCCGACGACTGCTCAAAAATGATCTCTATCCTTCTTTGGGCTCTCGCCCGATAAGCCAGATAACGTCCGCTGAGTTGCTAATGGTGCTACGCAAAGTTGAGGCCCGAGGAGCTGTCAATATGGCGCATAGGGCGAAGCAAACAGCGGGGCAGGTGTTCCGGTATGCCGTGGCCACCGGCAGGGCAGAGCGCGACCCCAGTGGCGATCTGCGCGGTGCGCTAAAAACCAAAGCTAAAAAGCACTACGCCGCGATTACCGACCCGGTGCAAGTTGGCAAGTTGTTGCTGGCAATTGACGCATTCCAAGGCACTCCCATTGTAAAAGCGGCACTGCAATTATCTGTGCTTCTATTTCAACGTCCTGGTGAGATTAGGGGTATGGAATGGGTGGAGATCAACTGGCAGGAGGAGAGATGGGAGATACCCGCCGAAAAAATGAAGATGAGTCAGCCGCATATTGTCCCGTTATGTAGCCAAGCGTTGGAACAGTTGGAAGCGATCCACCCACTCACAGGCCGGGGGCGATACGTTTTCCCAAGTGCGCGTGGCGGTAGTCGATCACTCAGCGAAAATGCGGTACGAGTGGCATTGCGCACCATGGGCTATGACAATGACACAATGACACCTCACGGCTTCCGGGCAATGGCCCGCACGATACTGGATGAAGTACTCAATTACCGGGTGGACTATATTGAGCACCAGCTTGCCCATGCGGTGAAGGATGCTAACGGCAGGGCGTATAACCGTACTGCCCATCTACCCCAGCGCCGGGACATGATGCAGGGCTGGGCCGATTATCTGGACAACCTAAAAGCACAGGCGAAAGCCGGGAATGTTGTGACTGCTAGGTTTGGCAAAGACACAGCATGACAAGTGTTACTGGCAAGAGAAAACGTATGAAGGATATTTCACTAGTAGTGATCGCGATTTCTCTTGCGACTCTGGCGGTAGTGGGTGTGCTGGAACTTCAAAACTCGGATGAGGCCGTTTGTAAGAAAGCGGTGGAGTACGGCAAACCCCACGTTAGAAGCCTACGAGATGATCCGGCGGCGGAAGTTGCGCACTGCATTCTACTGAGAGCTAGATCGGGGAATAACTGAATTTTCCCGTACAGCAGGATAAAGTGAATGTGGCGGTGCAGTAACATCTACATCCCCTAACCAATTGCTGACTCGTATGGTGAGGTATCAGGGGTGTGCAGAGAATTGGTTGCTTCGCCCCACCCAGAACACGGCTAAGGGGGCGGCACTGAAGCCGCGTGACCTTGGAACCCTTGGGGCTGACAGCCGGAGAAAGTCAGCCAAACAAAAGTTGTTTTGCTTCTGGCATAATCGTATTGCAGCGCCTAGCATGGCCCGCGAAAAGCCGTCCCCTTAACGGCCTGGCGCTGTATCTACTTTAGGGTGATGCACTGGAGGGCGTGTATGAAAGCGATTGATTATTGGCGTCTATGCGAGAAATTAAGTGTACGTCAGGCCGCGATACTCATCATGGGAGAGGACCCGGCTGATTATGCATATGGAGATAGGGTAGAGAAGCCTTACGACGCTTTAGTGCAGGCCCTGTACAACGGGATTATAAGTGAGCAAGTTGAGGGAGATATTGCCCATCCGAGCGAATATGGGGCGGATGATAGTGATTCGTGGGTTAATATTGAATCTCTAAAATCATGGCTTACCGGAAAAGGCATAAATTCCGGCTTCTTTTTTCCGAAAGTCAACGATACTCCTAATTATCTTGACCCGGATAACCCAAATTTTTCGCCTAAACTCGCAGCTTCCGTCTACGCTTGGCTAGCCGTAACAGGTGAAAAGCGGTTCACCAACAACGGTAAGTCTCCCAAGGCAAATATTGAGAATTGGCTGACAGCCAACGCAGAAAAATTTGGGTTGGTGGGGCCTGATGGTGAAATCAACAATACAGCGATAAAAGATCAAATTTCAAAGGTCGTAAATTGGGGTGTAAAAGGCGGTTCACCGTCAACCCCAGTGCAGGAACCTACCCATATCCAGCAGGAACCTACCCCCCCTATTCCTGATGTTGAGCCTGCCCCTAGTTTTTAGTAAAAACAATGACTTATGGGAGGGTAGGATATGTCGCTTGAGCAAGCGTAAGAAGCAAGCGACGCTCTCGAGTTCGAAACGTACAGTGACTTCTGGCAGTTTTAACGCCAAGTTTATTGAGCCTGCCCCGATATTATCGCGGTCTAGATTGCGGCACTTTGACCATGGTTTCCGATAGCAGCCGAAGGAGGCGCAAACCATGGCAAAACGTCCAGACCAAAATGAAACGCTAATCCGCATGCCACAAGTGCAGAAAATCGTTCCCTACAGCCGCAGTACGATTTACAACCTGATTGCGAACGGCGGTTTTCCAGCCCAGGTGAAACTCGGTCCCCGCGCAAGTGCGTGGGTAAAGACGGAGGTCGAAGCCTGGGCAGAAGAACGAATAGCTAAACGCGAGCTATCTGCAGTGAAGGGGGTGTGATGTGGAAAAGAAAAAGGCCACCCCGAAGAGCGACCCCAAGCATTCGCAATGCAATGGTAACTCACTAAACGATCAGCGCCAAAGGGTTCTAATAGCTCTGCGCCAAGCTGGGAGCAATGGACTGAGTACTATCCAGCTTAGAGAGGATCTGGACGTAATGATGCCAGGTGCCCGAATCTTTGAGCTTAGACATAACCATGGTCTCAATATCCAATTGATCTGGAATCGAGAAAGGAATGCCCAAGGTAATGAGCATAACTGTGGGCGCTACATATTGTTTCCCGGTATGTGGAGGGAGACAGCGTGAGAACAAAGTATTGTATTGAGGTGAAGCAGGAAATAGTAACGCCTGTCGAAGTCTATGCCGAGTCTGAGCAGGAGGCGTGGCAACGCGTTTCCCGGCGCGACGATAGCGTTACTTTCTATGAGTCTGTCTATTGCGATCCTACGATTGTGCTAGTTCGTACCGTGGATGAATAGCCATGGCCAGAAATCGAAGCAAAGTTAAATCCCGGTCTGATGGGGCTGGAGGGTTCGGGGCATTGTATCGGCATATTTGGCAACACCCGGATTACTGCCAGCTATCCGGGAGTGCGGCCAAGTTACTAATGGACTTCGCCTGCCAGTACAACGGTCGAAACAATGGCGATCTGACCAACGCTTTATCATCTCTTCGGACGCGCGGTTGGAGATCCAGGGGGACCATCCAGAGAGCCACTACAGAGCTTCTGGAAGCCCGCTTGATAATACAGACACGGGAGGGACGCTTTACCAATCCGGGTGGTGTATGCGCTCTCTATGCGCTCACATGGCATCCCATTGATGATTGTCCCGGTAAACGGCTATCAGTGGAGCCAACTGTCACTCCTCCCCGAAAGTTTAGTCTGGAAAATAACAAAAATCCCTGTCCAGAGATTGGACAAGGGTCGGTCCACAAATGGGGCCGATCAAGGGCGCGTGATGAGAAGGGGAAATATCTATCGGTCCATAAACGGGACCGATTGAAGGTGGTGACTTAGTCCAGAAATAGGACACCTTTATACAGTTACCATGGGGTTTAGTATCTATGAGCTGTGAGTCAGGTGGTGGGATGGAGCGTGTGAATGTTAGGGACAGTTGAATCTAGCAAGAATTGTCATGTTGGCGTCTTTGTTCGAGCGAGCGGCGTATGTTTCTGTACGAAGGCACTCCTGCGGATAGCCCAATGAATAATCCCCCAATGGCGATCGCCACCCCCTTTACAACTTCATCCGGCGATAGGACAGCCAGGAAAACGCCTGAACCTGCGATTGCGATAGCGAAGATACCGAACGCTAAATCAGTCACATCCTCCATCATGATGCCTTTCGACTTATATAGTTTCTGCTTGGCATTGTCCATATTGTGGGTGGCTAATCGGTACAGACCGAACACAACTAAAGCTGCGACAATCACGCCAAGTATAAAAAAGGCATGTTCGAATAACTCTTCCGAGTACTCAAAAATGACATACACCCCGAAACCAAACAAGCCAACTAAAATGCAGGCCGCCGCAGCAATTAGTCCGTACGAGAAGATTTCGCGCCAGAAAGCAAGGATCACGACGGCAAGGACAATGCCTGCCGCAATTTGTAGAATTAACATTTCCCACCCCGTAAGCGAGCATTGAAATTAATAGGTACGGAAAAGCATACACTTTCCAAAGGATTTAGGTAAAACAAATGGGCGGATATGGCAGTGGTCGACAGAGCGGCTTACCAACAACAGGGGGAGCAAAGCGGGTAGACATACGGTACATCAGAAAACAGGGCTGGCTATACTCCGGCGCGTGCGGGAGCATCTATTGGAATAGGGGCGGGACCCCAAGCGGAAACATTGCCTACAGAATTGCAGGCGATATCTTCACATTGGATTACAAAGTTCGCGACCATGCCGATAATTGGGAGCCAGTTGTTCTAAATGTCCCGCTACTCACTACCCCATGCCGGTACGGTGGGCATAGATACTACTTCCAGTGTCCAAACCTGCACTGTATGCGGCGCTGTGAAGTGCTGTATTCGCGGGGCAAGTATTTCCTATGCCGCAAGTGTTGTGGATACCTGTATTCCAGCCAGGTGAGTGATCCACTGGATAGACTACGAATTGCCAAGGATAAGATCGGTGAGCGCATATTCGAGGAGTATGACGGAGAATGGGGTTGCCGCAAAAAGAGGGGAATGCACCAAGCAACCTTTGACCGGGGATATTCCAGGTTTCTAGCTTTGAGTGAGCAATGGGATCGAGAGTTTATTCGCAGGGCGAGAGTCCTGGGTGAGAGGGTATAGGCTATCCCTTGTTCACGTCTAGGAAGAGTGCTGTCCATTACCTTGCTCTATGGCTTACATCCATGTGACGACTTTGCTGATGTGAGCTCTTTTCGTAGATATTTGCCACAGGAATGAAATTACTCCAGAAATCTTCGAACAAGCCAGTAACAATAGCGTTCTATGCAGAATGTCACGGAGTAAATCTAATTTGAATGTTGTAAATGCTGGGATCAATTTTGGCAGCAATAGTGAATCACCAGATTATGTGGGAAAATCACCGCAGTGAGTGAGGTTCTTCAGGCTCCTGCTTGTTCCGCCATATCTCGATAGTTTAATCAGGGCTGCTCGCCGTTGATTTATTTACCGGCACAGGGGGGGTGCGAATGAGTGATATATACAATGTCTACTGCGATGAATCTTGCCATCTAGAGAATGATCGAATACCAGTAATGGTTGTGGGTGGTTGCTGGTGTCCCAAGAATGTGAGTGGGAAAATCGCCAGGGATATTCGGGCTATCAAGTTGAAGCATGGTTTGGGGCCGAAGTTCGAAATCAAGTGGACAAAGGTTTCTCCGGCCAAGAGGGCTTTCTATCTAGAGCTGGTCGATTACTTTTTCGGCAATCCAGAACTGAACTTTCGAGCGGTCGTTGTTTCAAAAGATCAGCTAAACCATGAGCGGTTTGGTCAGGATCATAGTACGTTCTACTATAAGATGTTTTTCTACGTCCTCAGAAATATACTTGAGTATGAGAGTTCCTACTTTGTGTACCTCGATATCAAAGATACTCAGGGCCAGGAGAAAGTGGAGAAGCTACGTGAGGTATTGAGCACTGCTAACTACGATTTTGATCGGAATGGGATAAAGAATATCCAGCAAGTGCATTCCCATGAAATTGAGCAGCTGCAGCTAGCGGACCTCTTTATAGGCGCCCTCTCATATCTACATAGAAAGCTAGATACCAATGATGGAAAGTTGGCGGTTATTGAACGCATTAAACAGTGTTCCGGGAAACGGTTGATATGTAGCACCTTACCCTCTGAGCGAAAGTTCAATGTGTTTTTGTGGGAGGGGCGTTAACGTTGGCTCTTCCTAACTTAGAGACATTTTGTGGCGATTGGCAGTTGTATGAAAGTCGCATATATCAAATTTATTTAGACACAGTGGTAAACGGGAGGCTAACCCATAATGGACTCCGGGTGGCTAGCCAGTTTCGGCCGGAGACCAAAGGGAAAGGGTTTGGTTTCTGGCATTTGATTTCAGAGGGCGATACGGAAGAGGATAGAATCCCCGACATAAGGCGCTGTGAGCGTATTCGCTGGGTGGCGTGGGTAATTGCAAATAGTGGTACAGACAAGTCAATTAGTTGCTGGGAAAATAAGCGAGGTAAGAACCTGCATGTGGTTATGTGGGTTGAAGCCAACAACTATGTAGTGGTGCTGGCAAAGCGTAAGGGCTACTACTTGATTAAGACTGCCTACGAGACAACCGTTCGGCGGGCACGGTCACTCAGCAAGGAAAGAGACAAATTTCTGAGGGGTTAGAAAGGCTGAACCCGCAGACAGTTACCTGAAAGCGGGTTCGGATGCTCCTTCGCACACATGGTGGATGAGCTGTACACATTATAGGTCTGCTTTATGTTAATTCAACTTTACTTGTGAATATGGCTGATATTCACCAGATAAATGGACTGGCCAATTTCTACTCAAAAGCAGTGTACAGAAGTGATGTTGGCATTAAACTCAAGCTGTACTAAATTATATCCATATAAAACAAATAGATAAGATAGTTTACTGTTAGTGTCTAGTCCGGCGGATGGGAGTTGGAAATAGAGCTAACAAGAAAAGTTGGCGGTATATATGGCGGTATATATTTTGGATAGAAATAAATTTACTATATATATCAAATGTTTATTGTAGTTATTCGAACGATCTCACAGCCAAATACAACGATTGGGGTCAGAGTAAAAACTCTCAATCAGCTGCAACTGGTCTGGAGGTTATTACTCTGCCCCCAAATTCGCGGACCCCAAATTCAATCTGGCCCCAAATTCTTGCGGCTTGACCACAAGATACGAAAAGCGCTCTGAATTCTCCGATTTCCCCAGCAGGCGGCAGTGCCCCAAAGTACATAAGTGTAGTTAATCCACAGGAAGTGACAACGATTGGGGTCAGAGTAAAAACTCGCGATCAAATGCAACTGGCCGGGAGGTTTTTACTCTGACCCCAAATTCGGACCCCAAATTCGCCCTTGTTTGTCCTGCTGCGCGTCTGCTTGAAGCGAGCGCGAGCATCATAGAGCCTGATCTTCGGGTGCCAGTCCGCACTGGCGCATGATAGGTAATAGGCTCTGCACATGGTGGCGCGGCGCCTGTAACGCCTCGGTGATTACACGATCACGCTTTTCCCTCCACACTCCGAATGCCTCTGGTTGGCCGGCTGCCAGCAGGTCCTCGATCTCCCTTGCAGCATCAAGCTGGAAGGCTCTTGCCTGTATCTGCACTGACCATGGCTGGATGGTCCCAACAAAATATTTACGCACAACAGTATCCAGAATGTTCGCCCGCGCGTCTTTTCCAGACCTGCATACCCGTCCTGTCTGCAGACGTTCCTTGAGTGCCGTGTCGATGCGCCCGAGATAGAAACCCTGCAACACAATCGACTTATAGAGGGCGCCACCATCTCCGGCAAGAATCTTTTGCAGATTGCCCTCCACCTCGCTGGACTGATACCGATAATCCTTGTCCAGCCAGCGTTCCACGTCATCGGCCAGGGCCGCGAGCGCCGTGTCCGATCCATAGTTCTCGGCCTCGGGATAATCGCCCAATTGTTGCGGTATTTTCCAGTAGCGTTCATATTCGCCACCACCGAGTACGCCCTGCCAAATAATCTTAGGCAACTGCGCTTCTTTGCTCGCAATTGCCTCGCTTAGTATCGCAGCCAGATCCTCCTTTCCTTCGCTCTGTAGCTGTTGGATGCACTGTGGTGCCAGCCGCAGGAATTCCAGCGCATAGAACATTCGGGTGGAGGGCTGTGCAACCCGACCCAGAGCACTGTTTTTTTGTGCCAACACACCGTGTAATGCGCACTCCCTGATCGACCACAGATCCAGAATATCGATTGTTTCCCGTATATTGTCCGCAAGCAACGTTGGCTGACTCGGAAAGCGCATGTATTGCGTTGTTGGTTTTTCCTGCGCGGTTATTTCCAGTGTGCGGAACAAACGTGTCTCGTAGTCCAAGAGGCGCTCTTCTGGCGGATCCGCTGTGCACGCTGATATAACGAGCGTCATCAGCACTCCCGTGGTCAGGACCGCGTGCCTGACAGAACAAGCAACTGCGCTGTGACGCTCCGCCGCCTGGCGCACTAGGCGTCCCGCTTATCCAGCGGGCAGTCGGCAGCGTCGTTGATATAGCGCGGCTGCTTCGGTTGATCCCCGTTCCATTTTGCGGTGAACAGGCCATGCGGGTCATACAGTTGCGCTTGCCTGTTCTGGTTAAAGTGGCGTCCGCCGCGCGGGTCCGTACCGACACCGGCAATGTATTGCCAGTTTCCGTAGTTGCTGCCCACATCGTAGTCGATAAGATATTTTTCGAAGAATGCCGCGCCGTAACGCCAGTCATGATTGAACTCATTGACCAGGTAGCTGGCGGCAATCTGGCGGCCGCGATTAGTCATCCAGCCACTGGCCACTAACTGATGCATCAGTGCGTTCACCAGTGGACAGTCGGTGTCACCCTGACACCAGCGAGCAAAGTCGCGGGCTTCAAAGGTGCGCAGCTGCTTCTTGCCGAGAATACCGGCAAGACGGAACAGGTGAGCGCCGTCCGCCATTGCGCGCCAGTAGAAAAATTCCCGCCATAACAACTCCTGGAACAGCCAGCGTGTGGAACCGTTACTGAGGTCCTCTTCCTCAAACGCGAACAATTGCTGCGCTACTTGCCGTACCGACAACGCACCAGTGGCCAGCCACGGTGATAGCACCGAGGAGCCATCAAGACCGTCGAGGTAATTACGGGTTTGCTTGTAGTCGACAACCCCTCGGCGCTCTACCATCCAGTGCCGCAATCGGCGCTGGCCTTCGTCGCTGCCACCGCGAACCGGGAATGTTGGGTGTGGCAGCGCATTGGATACCGGTTGTGCGCGAAATCTTACGCTTTTGGGCGGGCGTGGCAGTTGTCTGGGAGCCGGAAGAGGCGCACTGACGGTGACAACTTCCAGCTGTTTCTTGAACGGAGTGAACTGCCGCGGCAGAGATTTCAGTTCACCCGGCAGTTGCCGCTCCTCAAACAGTGTATTACCCGCATATATTTCTAGAGGTACCTCAAGCCTTTCCATGATGCTGCGCAATTGCTGTTCTTCATAGTAGCCCGGCGTTGCGCTGGTACCCACTCGTGTGATCGCGAACTGTTGCACCAACTGCACGACTGCAATCCTCGGGTCCGTTTTCAGCACCAGCAATCCCTGCCCCAACGCCCGCAGCTCTTCGTGAAGCGCCTGCAGGCTCTCCTGCAGAAAACGCTCGCGTTGGGCGCCGACCCCGGTCAGGTTGCACCAGGGGGGCGAACTCGGCCAGCAATAGACGCACAAAAGGGAGTCAGCCTGCGCATGCGCCAGCAAGCCGGGGTTATCCGCCAGCCTGAGATCGGTTCTGAAAAGGTATAGCTCAGTCATGGTTTACTCCGGTTACATGATAGAGATACGCGGCACAAGCGCAGGCAGATTGCATCCCGCATGATCTCACTCAGGCTGACCAGCGTATATTGACCAACTTATCAAGGTGACAACGGTATGTGGAAGTTTACCGGGCAAGAGCGTCCTCCGTTTGCAGAGGAGCCAGCTGTTGGGCAGGAATCGGTGTGGGATTATCCACGGCCACCGGTACTCGCGAGTAGTGACGCCATGGTGGAAGTAAGGGCCGGGTCACTATTGCTTGCCAGGTCCAGCGCCTGCTTGCGTGTTCTGGAGACTGCCAGCCCGCCGACCTACTATATTCCAGCACAGGATATTGATAGGTCATTGCTGGTGCGTGCCACCTGTAGCAGCTTCTGCGAGTGGAAAGGGGAGGCGACCTACTGGGCGCTTGCATCAGACCCTGCGGCCGGAGCAGTGGCGTGGAGTTATGCCAGTCCCAACGAGCGCTTTGCGGCAATCGACGGATGTATTTCTTTCTATCCGGGCCGTGTTGAATGCCGCGTTGACGGTGAACGGGTCAAGCCGCAGCCGGGTGCATTCTATGGCGGCTGGGTAACGCAAAGTATCACCGGGCCTTTCAAGGGAGAACCCGGCACCGGTCACTGGTAGACAATGCAACCCACCATTCCTTTTTTCGACTAACAGGATGAAACTACAGTGTCCACGACACGCGAGGGGGATAATACTCAGGAGTCCGTTATTGATAAGACGTCGGAAACGGTCCTCTGGCTGGGCCGGGCGGGCTTGCTGCCCTTTATCGGACTTTCGGCTGCCCTGTATCTGGACGGGCAACACCAGCAGCTCTGGTTGAAGAGCCTCGCCACTTATACGTTGGTCATTATCTGCTTCCTGGTCGGCACCTGGTGGGGGCTTGCGCTTATACGTCGCAGTCCGGCGGCGTTGCTGATGAGTAATGCGCTAGCGCTGGTCGCTTTTTTTAGTTACGTAATCATGGCCTCGCTGCACTTCCTCTTACTCGGAGCTTTTTTATTTCTAGTGATAGTTCTGATCGAGAGACGTCATACCCTGTCCCCCCGCCAGCCGCTCTACTATGCGCGCATGCGGCTGCAACTGAGCCTTGTGGCGAGTTCATCACTGTTGCTGGTGGCGATGTACCTTTGGGAATCATAATTGGGGTCAGAGTAAAAACTCGCGATCAGTCGCGGCTGGCCTTGAGGTTTTTACTCTGACCCCAAATTCACCTTACCGCTGTCGATGCTCCCTCGGTTGATTGGCGGGATTTAACGACAGAATCCAGTCAATAATTTGTTCCATGTCCTCTGGCGAGATCTGCGGGTGCGGTGGCATATGCCTTTCGCCCCAGACACCGGAACCACCTTCGATAACCTTATTTGTCAGGTAATCCCTGTCCTTCGCACTATATCGTTCGGCTATTTGCTTGTAGCTCGGCCCATTGACGAGGGCTTCGATATCGTGACAGCCGCGACAACCAGAAGCCTCAACAAGGCGTTGTCCTTCAGGTTTGTCCGTTAGTTCTCCCGATTTCCCGGTGACTTCCGGTCTGACGGAGGTTATTCCCTCGGCGACGTAACTGATACGGTTCAACCGTGCATCGAGGTTGCGCTGGTTCCATTTCTGGCCGTACTCAAGCAAGTACAGGCTGCCGTCACGGGCGAAAATCATATCCATGGGGTGGGAGAATTCGTCATCGGGCATGAAGGGCTCCACCCGGCGAAGTTTAGTTCCCGTCCTGTCGAAATGCCCGACTGCGATCCGATCGCGCATCCATTCATAAAGAAAAACGCCACCTTCAAAGTATTCTGGAAAGGTCGACACCGAATCCGGAAAATCCTGTCTATAAAATACTGGGCCAACCATTGGGTTAACGCCGCCGGAGCCCAACCAGGGAAATTCGGGTTGCACATCATAGGAATACCACACAAAGGACGCCCTGGATGGAGGCAACTGGCGGATGCCGGTATTGTTTGGAGAATCGTTTACCGGCTCTCGCGGATTAAACCATTCGCCGGACTGCTCATTGGCAAAGTCGTAGTCTGCATAAGGCTGATTATTACCCCGACTATAGGGCCAGCCCCAGAATCCCGCCTCCGTAGCCCGGTTGAACTCACCCATGCCCTTGGGACCGCGTGCGGGATCATCTCGGCCAGCATCGGGACCAACATCCCCCCAGATCAAGTCGCCGCTCCCGCTATCGATGGTAAATCGGAACGGATTACGACTGCCCATGACGTAAATCTCGGCGCGAGTCTGCGCAGCACCCGGAGCGAAAAGGTTGCCCTCGGGGATCGAGTAACTGCCATCGGCTTCCACAGTGATGCGTAGAATCTTGCCCCGCAGATCCATGCTATTGGCTGCCGAACGCTGGGCATCCCAAACCGCGCGGCCTGGACGTTCGTCAGTAGGCGCAAATCCATCCGATTCAAAGGGATTGGTATTGTCACCGACGCCAATGTAGAGCTGCCGATGTTTGCCAAACTCGAGGCCGCCACCGCTGTGGCAGCAGAAGCGATCCGTGGGTATTTCCAGAAGGATTGCCTCCGACTCCTGATCCAGTTTGCCGTTCTCGAGTGTAAAACGGGATATACGCTGCAGAGATTTCTCCAGCGGTGCGGTATAAAACAGATAGATCCAATGGTTGTCAGGGTAATCCGGGTCAACTGCAAGGCCGAGCAAACCATCCTCGTTACCATAAAAGACATCCAGCTCAGCCAGTAGACGGGTTTGCTTTAGCGCTAAGTCATAGAACTTGATCGACCCACGGCGCTCAATGAAGATGATGCCCTCCCCTGGAATCTCATCGAGCTCCATGGGCTCATCCAGGTTGGAGTCGAGTATCTCGCGCTGGAACTTGTTCGATGCCGGCATGGCGCGCAGCGCATTTTCATCGCTAACCGCCCAGCCCAGCCCGCCTGCCAGGTGACTTAGAAACTGTGGGTCTCGGTAGCTTTCTTCGGTATGTCCCATCGCAGTGTAGAATGCGCGGCCGCCCCCGTACTCCCTGTACCACGCGATGGGGTGATGCTCGCCATTCGTGCCGCCGCTATAGCTGGTCTCGTCAATTTCGATGAGAACGCCGGAGCCCGGAACAATATCCCTGAAGTTGTACCATTCATCCGTCCGGCGCCACCGTATAGGTAATCCCCGGGTTGCCGGATGCTCAGGTGTTGCTACATGGAGGAGGGCTTCCTGTACCTTCGGATGGCTATCGAAGCGAGCACCTACGAGCTCGCCGTACCAGACCCAATCGTACTCTGTGTCTGCCGCAGCATGGACACCGACAAAGCCGCCGCCACCACGAATATAGTTCTCAAAAGCTTCCTGCTGTGTTGTATCGAGAACGTCTCCCGTGGTGTTCAGGAATACGACCGCAGCAAAGCCAGCCAATTGATCTTCATTGAATACACTTGCGTCTTCGCTCAGGACCACCGTGTAACCGGTGTTGCGCCCCAGCTCGCTGATAGCATCACGTCCGTCGGCAATTGACTTGTGGCGATAACCCGCGGTCTTGCTGAACACAAGGATCGCTGCTGAATCGTCACTCCACCGGGCATTGGGTGTGCTGCAGGAGCTGATAAGGAGGAATCCCATCATGCTGCAGAAGAGTAAAGTTGCGGGGCTAACTCTGGAATAGAATCGAATCACGCTGAGCAATCAGTACCGACCAAGCAGTGCACTGTAGCCAAAGCAATCTGGCATCCGCAATTCAAACTACAGTTTTTGTGGAATACGTAGTCTTCGAACCATACCACCAATTTGGGGTCAGAGTAAAAACTCACGACTGACCGTGAGTTTTTACT
>JAGRIK010000355.1 GCA_020443325.1 Halioglobus sp. | reverse complement strand
GTGAACAGGTTGGGCAGCAGGTAGATCCCCTGGTGGCGCACGGTTTGGCCGTTTTCCGAAACCTCCTCCTCATGCTCGTCCACCAATAAATCCAGGCGCGGGGCAACGGCGCTGCTGGCCGGTTCTTTTTCCGCTGTGCCGGAATCCAGTTCCTGCTGCGATTTGTCGTCTTTTGCGCCCATGTTGTGTTCCACTTTGTCAGTTAACTGCCTATGGTATCAAACACTGGAACCGTAGGTCTGCCCCGCGACATCCCAGAATGATTTCACCAGCGGGCTGGCGAGTCTCTGTCCCAGACTGCACAAACCCACCGTCAGGGGCGGCAGGCCCTCGCGCACGGGTATCTGTTTCACCCGCGAGGCCATGCCGCTGCCCTCGATAACTAACTGCGGCGCAATGCCAACCCCCAGCCCCAGGCTCACCATCGCGACAATCGCCTCATGCCCCGCAACCTGAGCATAGATCGTCGGCCGCAGTCCCTGCTCCCGAAACCAGGCGTCCAGCATCTCCTTGGTAATACCGCGCTCCGGCACAATAAACGGAATGCCGCTCCAATCGATGTCACCGCCGTCAGCACCCGCGGCCAGCACCATATCGCGCACAGCACAATCCGCTGCGGGAACACAAAATTGCAGGGGCGACTCCAGTAGCGGCAGGAATTCCATGCGGCGGGGCATCTGGCTGGGGCGGCCGCTCACCGCAACGTCGTCACGGCCTTCCAGAATCCTGCCGATGCCGTCAGCCTGGTCTCCCGTGTGCATCTTGATCTCGACAGCGGGGTGAGTGATGCGAAACGCCTCCAGAATGGGTGCCAGCACGCTGTAGGTGGCCGTCACAGAACAGAACAGGCTGACCTCGCCCGCCAGTTCCTCGTCGTTTCCCAACTTGCGGCGCAATTGCTGCCACTCAGCGATGGCGTGGCGCGCATACGCACGAAACTCGCGACCTGCCCCTGTCAGCCTGACACGCCGGTTATCCCGCTCCAGCAGTGGCTGCCCCAGCTCTTCCTCGAGCCGTTGCACAGTCCGGCTGACCGCCGAGACGCTCATATGCAGCAGTTCACCGCTGCGGCTGAAATTGAGCGTCTCGGAAACGCTCAGGAATACAGATAACGCCCTGATCTCCACGCAGCCCCCACTTGTTGCGTAATATGCAACACAGTATTACCAATATAGCGTTTTACGCAAGAATAAAAATGCCGTATCGTCCGCCCCACTTATAATCACTCACCCGAGGAATTCCATCATGGGACACAATTATTTCAACACGCTGCCACTGCGCCTGCAGTTGGACCAACTCGGCCGCTGCCGGTTCATGGATCGCTCCGAGTTCGCCGATGGCGTCGATATACTGCGCGGCAAAAAACTGGTCATCGTCGGCTGCGGCTCACAAGGCCTGAACCAGGGCCTGAACCTGCGCGACAGCGGGCTGGATGTCTCCTACGCGCTGCGCGAGGACGCAATCTCGTCAAAACGCCAGTCCTGGAAGAACGCAACCGAGAACGGCTTTACCGTGGGCACCTATGAAGAGCTGATTCCCGACGCCGACATGGTGCTGAACCTGACACCGGACAAACAACATACCAGTGTCGTGACTGCCGTGATGCCGCTGATGAAGAAAGGCGCCTGCCTGTCGTATTCCCACGGCTTTAACATCGTGGAAGAAGGCATGAAGATTCGCGACGATATCACCGTCATCATGGTCGCACCCAAGTGCCCCGGCACGGAAGTGCGCGAGGAGTACAAGCGCGGTTTCGGCGTACCCACGCTGATCGCGGTACACACCGAGAATGACCCCAACGGCGACGGACTCGAACTGGCCAAAGCCTACGCCGCAGGCACCGGCGGCCATCGGGCGGGCGTTCTGCAGTCCTCGTTTATCGCCGAGGTGAAGTCCGACCTGATGGGCGAGCAGACAATTCTCTGCGGCATGCTGCAGACCGGCGCAATACTGTGCTTCGACAAGATGGTGGAAAAAGGCATCGACCCCGGCTATGCCTCCAAGCTGATCCAGTATGGCTGGGAGACGGTTACCGAGGGCCTGAAACACGGTGGTATCACCAACATGATGGACCGCCTGTCAAACCCCGCCAAAGTCCGCGCCTTCTACCTGGCAGAAGAACTCAAGAGCATTATGCGCCCGCTGTATGAAAAGCATCAGGACGACATCATGACCGGCGAGTTCTCAAGCACGATGATGGCTGACTGGGCCAATGACGACGCAAACCTGCTGAAATGGCGCGCGGCCACCGCTGAAACAGCCTTTGAAAAATCCGCCAACACCACCGCAGAGATTACCGAGCAGGAATTCTACGACCACGGCATCCTGTTGGTCGCCATGATAAAGGCGGGCGTGGAACTGGCGTTCGAGGTTATGGTGTCTGCCGGTATTATTGCGGAGTCCGCCTACTACGAATCGCTGCACGAAACACCGCTGATCGCGAACACCATCGCACGCAAGAAGCTGTATGAGATGAATGTGGTGATATCCGATACCGCAGAATACGGCTGTTACCTGTTCGATCACGCCTGTCGCCCGCTGCTGGCTGACTTCATGAGCAAGATCGACACCGATGTGATCGGCAAGGGTATCGAGGGCGACAACGGCGTCGACAATATGGAACTCATCACCATCAATGATGCCATTCGCAGGCACCCGGTAGAGATTGTCGGCAAGAAACTGCGCGGCTACATGACGGCGATGAAGCGTATCGTCTGAAGTACGGAGCCTGGGAAAAAGAGAAGGGGCCATCGGCCCCTTTTTTTATTGCGACTGTAAATGGCTTCGACAGGTACTCGCCGGCCGGCCCTGGGACTACAGGTTGAGTACCTTCTCCCCTCGCGAAATCCCGGCGACCCCGGAGCGCACCACCTCAAGAATCTCCGCACCCGCCATCGCGGCAACAAAGGAATCGAGTTTGTCGCTCGTGCCAACAAGCTGGATGGTATACACCGTAGGGCCCACATCCACGATCTGCCCGCGAAAGATATCGGTTGTGCGCTTTACTTCTTCACGCGCCAGACCGGTGGCCCGTACTTTTATGAGCATCAGGTCGCGCTCAATATGCGCGCCCTCTGTCAGGTCGGCCAGCTTCACCACATCGACAAGTTTATTGAGCTGTTTGGTGAGCTGTTCGATACGCAGGTCGTTCTCTACCGTTGTCAGCGTGAGGCGCGACAACGTGGGATCGTCAGTGGGCGCCACATTCAGCGTCTCGATGTTGTAACCGCGCTGGGAGAACAAACCGACTACACGCGACAACGCACCAGGCTCATTCTCCATCAACATAGAAATAATGCGTCGCATGTCAGGTCCTCTCGTTCTTGCTGAGCCACATATCCTTCATCGAACCATTAGGCGCAATGTGCATAGGATAAACGTGCTCCATCGGATCAATAAAGATATCCAGGAATACCAGCTTGTCTTTCATCGCAAACGCCGCCTCCATAGCGCCATCTAAGTCCGCCAGCTTTTTCACCTGGATACCGACATGGCCATAGGCCTCGACCAGCTTGATAAAGTCGGGAAGCGAATCCTCGTACGTGCTCATCGCATAGCGACCCTCGTACTGCATGTCCTGCCACTGCTTGACCATGCCGAGGTAATTGTTGCGCAAATTAATAATCTTCACCGCCGTGTTGTACTGCGTGCAGGTGGAGAGTTCCTGGATATTCATCTGGATACTCCCTTCCCCCGTGACACAGGCAACATCCTTGTCGGGGAAGGCCAGCTTGACGCCCATCGCCGCAGGCAGCCCGAAACCCATGGTTCCAAGGCCACCCGAGTTTATCCAGCGTCGCGGTTTGTCAAACCGGTAGTACTGGGCGGCGAACATCTGGTGCTGCCCGACATCCGACGTGACGTAGGCGTCGCCCCGGGTAGTCCTGTACAGACTCTCGATCACCTGCTGCGGCATGATCATGTCACTTTCTGCGTAGCGGCGCCCGGTGTACAACCCATGCGCGTCACGCCATTCCTCGATCTGTTCCCACCAGCGTGTCAATGCAGCCTGGTCCGGCACACTGGCATCCTTCTCGGTGAGCGCGTCGATTTGCGTCAGTAATTCCGTCAATACGGACTGAACCGGACCCACAATGGGGATATCCGCCAGCACCGTTTTCGAGATCGAAGCCGGGTCCACATCGATATGGATAACCTTGGCACCGGGGCAGAACTTGGACACGGTATTGGTCACCCGGTCATCAAAGCGCGCACCCACTGCCAGTATGCAATCGCTGTGGTGCATCGCCATGTTGGCCTCGTAGAACCCGTGCATACCCAGCATGCCCAGGAACTGGCGATCACTGCCCGGGTAACCGCCGAGCCCCATCAGGGTATTGGTGACCGGGTAGTTCAATTTGTGCGCCAACTGCGTCAGCAAATCGCTGGCCTCACCGAGTATCACGCCACCGCCGCTATAGATCACGGGGCGCTTGGCAGCGAGCAACAATTTCGCCGCTTTCTTTATCTGCCCGGTATGACCACGCTGCGCGGGAGAATACGAGCGCATTTTGACCGTCTTCGGGTAACGATATTCATAGGTCTCATCGGGTCGCGTCAGGTCCTTGGGAATATCAATCACCACGGGGCCGGGACGACCACTGGAGGCGATATGAAAGGCCTTCTTAATAATGATCGGGAGCTCTTCGGTGCGCTTCACCATGAAACTGTGTTTTACGATGGGGCGCGAGATCCCGATCATATCCGTTTCCTGGAACGCGTCCTCACCGATCAGGTGGCTCTGCACCTGGCCGGACAATACCACCATTGGAATCGAATCCATGTACGCAGTGGCAATCCCGGTGACTGCATTGGTTGCGCCGGGACCGGACGTGACCAGAACGACGCCCGGCTTGCCGGTCGCCCTGGCATAGCCGTCTGCCGCGTGCGTGGCGGCCTGCTCGTGACGCACCAGTACATGGGGTACTTTGCAGTCCTTGAAAAGTGCATCGTAAATATGCAGCACCGCTCCACCCGGATAGCCGAAGATATACTCAACGCCTTCATCTTCCAGTGCGCGGGCGATCATTTCACCGCCGGATAACAACTCCACAATCTTTCTCCACTAAAAAAACGCCCGGCGCGTAACCCTCACCGGGACATTTCCAGAATAATGTGTGGATGTCGCTGCAGAAATACCTGAACAGGTATTTGAAAAGCTACACCACCCCCAATCAAGCTCAATACACTGCCCACAATCGCCCCAATGGGGAATACGATCACGAACTGCCTGTGTATCGGTCGCCCTGCGGGGTAGCGCAGTGTCTGGCCCTCAACCCGGCCAATGCGGCCCAGATTGAATACGGGACTTACCTACAGCTGCACCAAATAATGGAATTGACGCAGTAGACCAGAGGCCGAGGGTACTCGACGTTAGCCGTTGCCATAAGCAAGACGCGCGTATTGTTGCGTCTGAAGGTGGCTAAAGTCAACCTCAAGTGCGCGTTGAGAGCGCGCAATGGGGCATTAGTCACATTGCCTCTCGCAGGGATGTGGGGTATTTTTGCGAGTGCCTGATATGACTGGGGAGACATCATTTTGAAGCGCGTAGCGACCACTTGTGCATTAGCCCTGACTATAGCCGCCTCGACACTTCTGGGCTCCTTCGCCACTGCTGCCGGACAGGTTGTCTACCGCTGGACAGACGAGCGCGGCAACCCGGTAAACAGCGATCGCCCGCCACCCAAAGGGGTCGACTACGAGGTGATCTCAACCAGTTCCAGCATGGTACGCCCGGTCGATGCCGACGAGGGGGCTGTACCACTCGAAGTCAAACCCAGCCCGGATAACCAGTTTGAACCGGTCAATAGCAGTAGACCCAAAATTGAGAAAAACCCGGAGTACTGCCAGCGTGCCCGCGAGAACCTGGAAACGCTGGACTTGAAAGTCAGGATACAGATGCGCAACGAGCAGGGTGAGGTGCACTTCCTCACGGAAGAAGAACGAGCGGCCCAGCGGGAGAAGGCGCTGAATGCCATCGAGGTTTATTGCGAATAGTCGTCGCTGCACCTGACAACGAAACCGCGAGTAGTAACGAAACCGCGAGAAAACCCTGACGACCGCTCATCGCCAGGGCATCCCACCAGATTCCCGGTATGTGTATCGCCAGACTCGCGCCTGGCCTCTACCCAGTCCTAGCGATCGATATCCTCTGTAAAGTATGTCCTGCCACGAATCGGATCGACCTCGGGCTCTACCGGACACACCCCGGTCTCGCTGCAGCCACCGATTATCGTGTGAATAGCCTGGCACGACCTGGGAGACGCACATTCGTCTTCATCGGGATCAAGCGGCTCGCAGGGCTCTTCGGTACAGCCCTCCGTAACGAGTGTATTCACAACAATATTCTCGATGGGGAAGCCCGGCGGCAACAAACTGGGCTCCGGTACTTCTGGTGAGAACAGGGGAACCTGGTATGCCTTGCCGATGCCCAGTGGCAGCTCACAGACACCATCACTTTCCCCGCCGGGCTGGAACGTGTTGAAGAACACCTTGCCCCCGGCTACCGCCGCCGGGTTGGCAACCTGTTCGCCCCTGTCTGGCAAGTCGAGGTACCAGCCATCAAAATCCTCCAGCGTCTCACCCGTGTCAAAGTCTGTACCGACCTCGAACATGGTATTCCCCTCCAGGTCGATCACATCGCGGGTATAGGTCTCGCCTTCCTGGGAGGCCTCCTCAGCAGCGAGGTAATCGGCATACGGTGAATCTATCAACACATAGAAGCGATTCTGTACGTCTGCGGCGTACGGATAGTTCGATTCCAAGGGGCGCTCGCGATCCCCGGAGCCAATCGTCACAAAAATAGTGCCGCGGAACAAGCCGATTGCCGGCGAATTGTAGAAGCGGCGCTGCGTACCAGGCATCGCAGCGATCTTCTCTATCACCCACTCTTCGTCAACTGAATCGTCTCTCGACACAATCGCCGCCGGGGGTACACTCGTCAGGTTCGTCAGGTCTATCGTCAGGTCAGAAAACCGAATCCTGTAGAGGTTGCCCGCCACGTCAGCGGCGTACACGAGGTCGACCATTCCGTCGAAATCGACATCGACAGGAGCAACCTGTGTAATCACAGGGGCATCAGTAGGAAAGTACTTGATGAGTGAGCCGGACACAGCGTCCAGCAGGTAAATACCCTTGCCTTTAGCTGAACTGCACGCACTGGGATAGTTCGCCTGATCGGCGTTCAGGCAATCATCGAAGCCGCCGCCAAAGATCACCAGCGGTGCTGGATCCGCACCATTACCGGGGTATTCCTCAACGTGGATGCCTACAGGCGTAGACCAGCTCTGTCCAACGGCGCTGAAGCCGGTGGTGCAACCGGTGTCATTGTCCAGATTCGGACAACCGTGTCGCCACATCAGTTCAGGCGCATCGGGATCTGTGACATTGAGGCCGTACACCATGCGTCCACCGCGCCGCATGGTGGGGAAGATGTACGCAAACTCCAGATCTCCCAGTTCATCGCTGTTGGGATCATCTGGCTCAGCATACTGGACAAACTGCCCGGCGGAGCCGTCGAAGAAGTATTGCTTCTTACGGTAGGTTTCATAAGGATCATCGTCGGCGCCCTCGTAACGAATCAACGGCGTGTTGTTATAAAGCCGTTCCACACCGCTGAAATGCTGGGGATCCATCATTGCCCAGGCCTCACTACCCGTATCCGCGTTTACGGCACGAAACAGGCCATCGTTAGCACCGTAAAAGATCCTGACGGTATCGGCATCAAAGCGAATACTCACGGGCCGCGAATGCACCACATCACCGTGGATGCTGGGCCTGAGTCCCAGGGTATCACCGTCATCATCCGTCGCCATTATCTCGTCCACGCCGGGCCCATCACCGCGCAGATAACTCAGCACTGCATCGCCACCCAGCGCCGCGGAATCAGTGCTGTCAATTAGTGCCAGGGCCCCGGATTTCACGGTATATAACTGGCGCGCTGACCCGGCTGGGCCCTCACGCGTCATCTGAGCGACGCCCCCCTTCTCAACAAACGGGCCATCAGGCAGGTCGGACCACTCCTTGCCGGCATCTATCGCTGTCTGGCAGTCACTTTCTGTCGAAGGTTCGACGCCGAGGTTTTCCCAGTAGCGATCGCTGTCGCCGCTCCAGTAGCTTTCCGCACAGTCGGTCGCAAAGCCGGTATTGGTGTTGATCGCGCGCCGCAGGTTCACATCCGCCAACTCCGGCTGCCCGAAGAAAGTCGCCAGGCGGTAGCGTTTAAGGTTACCAAACCAACGTGGCTTCTTACCGGGTGCCGGCCTGAACATCCCGACGTACACCTGGTTCTCCTGTCGCGTGCTGTTGGTGGCACTCAGCGGCAGGGTGACCGCAGCAAAGGTGGAACTGACGGCCAGGATATCGCCCACTGCGGTATTGATTGCAGCGACCAACTGGTCTTCGTTCTTTGCCTGGAAATAGCGGCCGTGACCGGCGTTGGCCGCACTGAACCAAAGCGCGCTCAAATCCCCGTTTTGTTGCTTGTTGAACACATCGATCGTGTAGGTGCGAACCTTCACTCTGTATGTCGTGGGCGAGCCGTCATTCCATATCCATACCGGCACGCCGACGTTGTAGAGAAACTTGGCCCAATCATCGAAGTTGTAACTGCGTCCACCGGTGGTATCGACCTGTCCCGGCACCGGGACGAACACCTCCTGCATCGCTCCCGGAATGGTGTATCCCGGAATGGTGTATCCCGGGATTATCTCTTCCGGTACCCACTCATCTTCGACCCACACGTCATCTGTCGTATGCGCCGGTATTACCTGCGCTGCTTGCACCACATCCCAACGATAAGTCCGGTTCGCGGGCTTACCTGTCGTAACGCAGCCGGGCGGGGTGTTGCTGTTGCTGGAAACCGCGGTACACGCGCAGTTCAGCTTGCCGACACAACGGCCGCCCGATGTATTTTCAGCGAGGGTACAGAGGGCCTGCTCCGTGGTTTTCCAACACGCATTGGAGGGGCCCAGGGTTTGGGCCGGTATTATCTGCTCGGGAATTTCTTCTCCCGGCACCCAGTGTCCCGGTATGGTGTATCCCGGTATTACCTGTTCCGGCACTACCTCTGGCGGCACTACAACGGGTTCCGACTCCACAAACGTGGATTGAAATTGCGGAATACCCAGCGGGGTGCCCGCATCGCCTGCCAAGGCATCCGGTGCCTGCTTGCCGGCGGCTGTGTACGCCGCCTTCAATGCGGCGCTGTTAGTCGCGTCATCGCTGGCGATATTACCGTTGGCGTTATTCCCGATGAAAATCATATAGGTGTCGGCGCAGACATCCAGGGACCGCAACGGGGTGCGAAATTTGGACCACTGCGAGCCGACCCATGTCCTGTAAGCATTGCTATCCGCCAGGCTCGCGGGAGTCCCGATCCCGCCGTTGCTGTGGTCGCCACCATTGAGGTAATTATAAAAATCCCAGGCAAGATCGCCGTAGGGATTGCTGGAGCTGCGTTTTTCCGCCGGGCTGTTGATATTGTTGTAAATCGTGTCCAGCTTCTGGTTCAACACTGCCAGGCTACTATTCGTCAGGGCCTGCAGGTGGTGGCGTACATACCCGGCATCGGTATCAGCCGAACTGCCACCCGTGACATACTCGACGAGCCCCACGTTCAACTTACCTACCTGGGCGGCCAGCGCGGTCTTGATTGCCCTGACCTCCGATTGCCCCTGGACCAGACCGCCGGGCCACTTCTGTGAGGCCCGCGACCAGTTCGAGGTGTTATCGAGTACGAAAACAATATTCGGCAGAGTGGTATCAACCGTCGTGGTACCGGCAAAAATATCGATGTCCTCGGCCTGCACCGAGCCACACAGCAGCGCCATCAGCAGCAGGCAGCGCTGCAATCCCTTCAGACGGATATTCATAATTTTTCTCCCCGGCAATCTCACAATGGACACGCTGTGTCTACTTTATTAAGGGTCGTCTCTATCGAGACTCCCTGCCGCACAGATACTTGCGCACCCGTCGCCACGTCCGTTGCAACGGCAACAATTTCCCAGACGGATTCGGCGCACATCGAATACAGCGTGTCCGCCAGGAAACAGGACGCCTCCGAGGGGTACTCAAACGGTCGCAGCTCAGAATTCTTTTTCGGGCTGACGATCACGCACCTGGCCGGTTCCACCACCACCGTGATATCGGTCACCCCATCGCCATTGGTGTCGTAGCAACGCTGGTTGTCGACCTCACAGGATTCCGCAAACATGTTGCCCGGTGATACCGTGAACTGATCAGAGCTTTTCGCTTCCTCCAGCGTGGCAAGGGCTGCGGAACGCGTCTGTTCCAGGCTTTCCATGTTCTGCACAACTTTCAGGTTGGCCTGCACGACATTGGAGCCCGAGACAATCATCAACGTGACTGTCAACAACATGATCATCGCGATGATCATGACCATACCCTGCTGTCTGGCAGGACCGAAGTTTGTGTTCATCGTTGCTACTCCCTCTTGCCTGCCACATTGCGCAGGCTCACTGTTCTGCTAAACAACTGTCGGCGATGCCCCTCAAATTCCTCGGGTATCGTCACATCACACGCCGCCCGTGGCGGGATGTCGGCGCAATATGTCTGCCCCACAATCGTGTAGATTTTCTCGTCCCTGAAACCGGCACTGGCCTCCTGGCTGCGCACCATCAGGGAAACCTTCACGCGCACAACATCCGACCAGCGAGCGTCGTTGGGAACCTCCGGATACGGGTCACTGGGATCCGCCGGGAGGTCCTCCTCACCATCGTTGCCATCGGTATCGAGGCCGTATTCCAGGCGCAACAACTCAACGTTATCTACCAGCGGCGTTTCCACGTACTCGAAAACATCCTCTGCCTCGCTCGTTAATTCTGCCCGCACGAGTTGGTCATCCGGATTGACGTAATAGATTCGACTGAGATAACGGTAGATCGGTGCTGCGGTAGTGCAGTCGCGATTCTGGAAGTCAAAGTCCGTAATATCAGAGATAAACTTGGAACTGATCTTGATGTCGTCCGCGCCCCCGTCTGCAGAGCAGGCGTTTACCTGAAGATGGAAACTGGTGTCACCCGCGTCGCAACCCGCATCCCCAACCGCGCAACTACTCGCCCGCCTGACGGCGATATAATCAGTGCCCAGCTTGGGCGTGATGAGATCGACGTCATCGGAATCATCGGCCGTTGGGCAGCTGAAATCCGGCGTTGCCGCGGTGGCTCTCCCGCCTTGCACGGGATAACCCATCGCCCAGTTCAGCTGGCACTCAACAGGGTCGTCGATAGCGGGAAAGGTAGCTTCATCGCACGCCGTTGCCGGACAGATTTCGGGCACCGAGATCACATCAACAGCCCGGCGCTCTCCCCAGAAAGAGGCGTTGGTCAGGTCACCCTCCAGCAGGCGCAGCGTGTAGGTCGCATTCTCAAGCTGGCGCCCCGCACGCTCCAGCTCCCAGCGGGTCTTGCTGTTGTTGGTGACGATCTGCGTTACACCGAGCATGATAATAATACCGAGCAATAGCGATATCATGATCTCGACCAGACCAAAGCCGGATTCAGCGCGAATGTTTTTGTCGATTCTTTTCATACTTACAAGGTCAGGTTCGCCAGCACGGTATCGAGGCTCGCTGTTCGCCGATAGGCGTCGTCATCACCGTACTGATCCTCACCGCAGTCGGAAGCAGGGCTCCTGGTTTTCGACATGCCCTGCCAGGCGATGGTCAGGCGGATGTTGATCTCGCCATTGGCTGTGCCAGGAATACTCTCCACACAACCTCTCGCACCCAGCACACTGCCTGCATTCTTTGTATCCAGCGTGACGCCGCTCCCCGCCAGGGCCAGATTCCACTCGCAGAGATCCCGTTCTGCCGTCAGCACTTTGGTCGAGCAGTCTTCCTCCGCGCGCAGCCCATAGTCACTGGCTGCGGCGTAGGCTCCAGCCTTCGCGGCGACGGCATTGGATCGAATACGGTTTGCCATATCCTCCAGCATCAGCATGGCCTGGGCACGCTGGTAGGACTCCAGTTGGTTATTCATTGAGCTCATCTGCAGGCCCGCCAACCCGAGCAGCCCAACCGCCAGAATGATGACGGTAACAAGCACCTCTATCAGCGTGAATCCGCGATCCCGCCTTAACGCGAACGGTTTATTCATCGGTGCACTCCCCCTTCTCAAACGAGGTCCGACCGTCGAGACCCAGGCGCACAAAACGGCACACGTTGCCCGAGTCGGGGCCTGTATCTATTTCAAAATCTGCCATCGCCATTGTGCGGCCGGAGGGCGAGAATTCGACTTCGGCAGGGCTGTCCGGACCGGTGATGGACACATTCCCTGACTGCACATGATTCAGGATTTCGGGTTCACCCGGATTGGGACTGGGAATGACCCAACCGCTGCCCCAGCCATCCGCGTGGGCCGCCAGCACCACGGTGGTGTTCCGCTTGATGGCTTCGGACCGGGCCGTCACCAGCGCGATATTAATATCCATGCCGGTGGCCTGTGCGCGCTGGCTCAGGACAAATTCCCGGAAAGTCGGGACACCAATGCCCAGCAGAACAGAGACCAGGACCAATCCGATCATCAGTTCGACCAGGGTGAACCCTCGTTGAGTAAACCTCACCGGGACGATACCCGATGAAGACGTGGCGGTGGACATAGCGAACGCTACCATGATTTCACTCCATGATATTTTTCACCCGTATTCTGAATGGACAGCACACCGTCACCATCCTGGCGCGTGCCGCTTTTGGGAGTTGCAATAATCGCAAAGACTGCGGGGAGTGGCATTGTGGTGATATCGAAGGTCACCACGTAGTTGCTGGCCACGCGCTCTGGCGTGGTCACGTTGAGCTCAGCCTCGTCCGCGGCATAGGTACGTGTGTCGTTGAAATACAGTTGCTGCTTCTGCGCCACGTCCATCAGGTAGGACTGGGCTTCCGCACGATTGGCCTTGACAGTGAAAGACTGATAAGCGGGATAGGCGATCATCGTCAAAACTGCAACGATCACGATCACCATCATCAGCTCTATCAACGTAAACCCGCTGGTGGGTTTTTCCCGTACTGACACCAACACACTCTTACCTCTCGATCTCCCCCCGGGACCGTCCCGGCGGGTCATGTCAACAATCTTGGGCATCCTGTCGACATAGATCGAGAAAAAAGTGGCTAAAAGTACAGAAAAAGCGTGCGCTAGCTCACACTAAAGACCGCACTCCCTTCCTGTACATCCGCGAGGATCACCTGACCGGGCTCGAAATCCCCAGCCAGCAGGCGCTGCGCCAGCGGGTTTTCCAACTCTCGCTGAATCGCACGCTTCAGCGGCCTGGCGCCGTACACCGGGTCGAAGCCAGCGGATACCAGGCGATCCATGAAGGCATCGCTGATTTGCAGCTCCAGTTCCCGATCGGCTAGTCGGCTCTGCAGATCAGCCAGCTGGATCGTCGCGATCCCGCGAATCTGCTCCTCGCGCAGCGGATGGAACACCACGGATTCGTCCACGCGGTTGATAAACTCGGGCCGGAAGTGTGTGCCCACAACCTCCATCACCGCCGCTTTCATCGCCTCGTAATCGTCATTCCCCGCCATTTCCTGAATAAGGTGCGACCCGAGGTTGGATGTCATTACGACCACCGTGTTGCGGAAATCCACCGTGCGACCCTGGCCATCGGTAAGCCGGCCGTCTTCCAGCACCTGCAGCAGGATATTGAAAACGTCCGGGTGGGCTTTTTCAACTTCATCCAGCAGCAGCAGCGAATAGGGGCGACGCCTCACGGCCTCCGTCAGGTAACCGCCCTCCTCATAACCCACGTAGCCGGGGGGCGCACCGATGAGCCGCGCCACCGAGTGTTTCTCCATAAACTCAGACATATCGACCCGCACCATGGCGTCATCGCTGTCGAACATGAATCCGGCCAGTGCTTTGCACAGCTCGGTTTTACCCACGCCGGTCGGGCCCAGGAACAGGAAGGAACCATTGGGGCGCTTGGGATCCGACAAACCGGCACGCGAACGGCGCACGGCATTGGACACCGCAGTAATCGCCTCGTCCTGGCCGACCACTCTCTCGCGCAGGGCATCCTCCATGCGCAATAACTTCTCCCTGTCGCCTTCCATCATCTTCGAGACAGGAATACCGGTCCAGCGCGAGACCACTTCCGCGATCTCCTCGTCGGTGACCTTGTTGCGCAGCAATACCGTATCGGCAGACTCCGATTCCTGCGCCATCGCCAGTTGCTTTTCCAACTCGGGGATACGCCCATACTGCAGCTCCGACATCCGCGTGAGATCACCGGCGCGGCGCGCCGCTTCCAGATCCAGCTTCACCTGCTCCAGGTCACTCTTGATGTGGGCCGCGCCCTGCACGGACGCTTTCTCTGCTTTCCAGATTTCCTCCAGATCAGAGAATTCCCGCTCTACTTTTTCGATCTCATCGTTCAGCCTCTCCACCTGCTTCTTCGCAGCGGGATCGCTGTCCTTCTTCACCGCTTCCCGTTCGATCTTGAGCTGGATGAGCCGGCGTTCCAGTTTGTCCATCACCTCGGGCTTGGAATCGATCTCCATGCGAATACGACTGGCGGCCTCATCAACGAGGTCGATGGCCTTGTCGGGCAACTGGCGGTCCGTGATGTAACGCTGGGACAGACGCGCGGCAGCGATGATCGCACTGTCGGTAATATCCACGCCGTGATGCACCTCGTAACGCTCTTTCAGGCCGCGCAGGATGGCGATCGTGTCTTCCTCATTGGGCTCATCCACCAGTACCTTCTGGAAGCGTCGTTCCAGTGCGGCATCCTTTTCCACGTACTGGCGGTATTCGTTCAGGGTGGTGGCGCCCACACAGTGGAGTTCACCGCGCGCCAGCGCCGGCTTCAGCATGTTGCCCGCGTCCATGGAGCCCTCGGCCTTGCCTGCACCGACCATCGTATGCAGTTCGTCGATGAACAGGATGATGCGGCCCTCCTGCTTGGAAAGCTCATTGAGCACCGCCTTGAGTCGCTCTTCAAAGTCGCCGCGGAATTTGGCACCGGCCAGCAGCGCGCCCAGGTCCAGCGACAGGACGCGTTTCTCGCGCATGCTCTCCGGCACTTCACCGTTTACCACGCGCTGGGCGAGCCCCTCGATAATGGCTGTCTTGCCCACACCGGGCTCACCAATCAGCACCGGATTGTTCTTGGTACGGCGCTGCAACACCTGGATCGTGCGGCGGATTTCGTCATCGCGACCAATCACGGGATCGAGCTTGCCCTGTTCTGCACGCTCGGTCAGGTCTATCGTGTATTTGTCCAGCGCCTGGCGCGATTCCTCGGCCTCCGGGTTGTTCACTGCCTCACCTCCACGCATGGCATCGATAGCGGCCTTCAAGTCGAGCGGGCGCAGGCCGCAGGCCTTCATGATCTCACCGGCGGATGTTTTGCTTTCCAGCATGGCCAGCAGTACCAGCTCACTGGAGATATACGTGTCGCCGCCCTGCTGCGCCAGTTTGTCCGTGACGTTCAGGATTCGGCTCAGGTCATTCGACATATGAACATCACCGGCGGTCCCGGAGACCGTCGGCAGCGCATCCACCGCCGCGTTGACACGCTCCACCAGGCTGGCCACATCGGCACCCGCCTTCTGCAACAGCGGCTTACTCGCGCCGCCGCGCTGCTCAAGCAACGCGCGCAGCAAGTGCACGGGCTCTATGAAATTGTGGTCCTTGCCCAGCGCTAATGACTGGGCATCCGCCAGGGCGGTTTGCAATTGGTTGGTCAGTTTATCCATTCTCATTCGATAGTCTCCTCACTGATCACCTCCGCAGGAGGCATATCATGCTCATTGCAAGCATAAATGGGGTCAAATTACCCCTTTTCAAGTGTGGTGATTGCGTATGAAGCGGAAAATCAGCGCAACAGGATCAGGCTGGCCATACGGCCGGTGTCACCGTCGCGCCGATAGGAAAAAAAACGGGTGCTGTCGCTGTGGGTACACCAGCCACCGCCGAACACGCGGGTCACGCCCAACGCCTGCAGGCGTATGCGGGCCAGCGCATACAGATCGGCGAGGTAGTGCCCCGGACGACTTGCAACCGATGCAAAACAATCGGCTACAGCGGTGGCCTGGGCGGGCGCAGCCACTGATAAAAACGCGTCCCGCACCTCTTCGCCCACTTCGAAAGCTCCGGGGCCGATCGCAGGCCCCAGCCACGCCAGCAACTGTTCCGGCGGCGTCTGCATCGACGCCACGGTCGTGTCCAGCACGCCCGCCTGTAACCCGCGCCAGCCCGCGTGCGCGGCGGCGACCACATCGCCATCGGTAGAGCAGAATAATACCGGCAGGCAATCTGCCGTCATTACCGTGCAAACAGCGCCCGGTGTGCGACTCCACTGGGCATCGGCCAGCGGAGCCACAGCGCGCCCACCTGCCTCTACGACTGCGGTGCCGTGCACCTGCGACAGCCAGGAGAGGGCCGCGCCACCCGGGAGTGCGGCCGCCAGGATACGTCGATTCTCCGCTACCGCGTCCCCGTTGTCGCCCACGTGACAGCCCAGATTAAAACTGTCGAAAGGCGCTTCGCTACGCCCCCCCAGACGCGTGGTGGACAGCGCCAGTACATTGGCCGGGGCGGGCCAGTCCGCCTCAATAAAGCGTTGTGTCACGGGCAAGCGGTGGGTCTTCCGCCTCCAGTACTGTTATCAGTTGCTGTATGTCGTCGGGCAGGGGACATTCAAACTGCACAAATTCCTCCGTATCCGGGTGGATGAATCCCAGTGCGCGCGCATGCAGCGCCTGTCGCGGGAATTGCCGCAGGGTATTGACCAGCAGGTCTGATGCCCCCTTGGGTATCCGGGGGCGCCCGCCGTACAGGGCGTCCCCGATCAGCGGGTAGTGTCGATGGGACATATGAACACGAATCTGGTGGGTTCGACCGGTTTCCAGGTTGACCGTTATACGGGTGTGGTGGCCGAAACGCTGCGCCAGGCGATAGTGCGTGATTGCCGGCTTGCCGCCGGCAGCGGTGACCGCCATTTTCTTGCGCTGGCGCGGGTGCCGCCCCATCGGAGCGTCCACCGTACCACCACCGGTCATCGCGCCGATACACAGGGCACAGTACTCCCGCTTCACGGTCCGCGCCTGCAACTGCTCCACCAGGTGATGGTGTGCCGGCAGGGTCCTGGCAATCACCAGCAAACCCGACGTATCCATATCCAGGCGGTGCACAATGCCGGCACGCGGCAGCAGTGCCAGCTCCGGCGCATGGGCCAGCAACGCGTTCACCAGCGTGCCTGCAGCGTGGCCGGCAGCCGGATGCACTACCAGCCCCGCGGGTTTATTGACCACCAGCACGGTATCGTCCTCGTAGACGATATCCAGGTCGATATCCTGCCCCTGCCAGGACACTTCAGCCTCCAGCAACGCGTCCAGCCGGACGCTGGCCCCCTCTGTCACCTTATCGCGCGGGCGGCACTGCCGCCCGTCAACGGACACGGCACCGCTTTTAATCCACTCCTGCAGCCGGGACCTGGAGTACTGCGGGAAAAGTTGCGCCGCAACCTGGTCCAATCTGCTGCCGTGCATCTCCGCCGGCACACTGGCCTGAAGTTCCACCCTATCAATCATGACAATTCCTGTTTATGCGCCAGCCAGCCTGTGGTTAAATACCCCAGCATTAGCACCCGCGCTGTGTGGGATTTTAGCACGCTGGCGTGAGCCATCAGGTGAAAGCATGAAATACATATTGATCATTTTATTCAGCCTTACCCTCTTCGGCTGCTCCAGCAACGAGGAGTTGCCGGACATCGCGGCGGATGCCGGTGAGCAGCAAATTTACGAGGATGCCCAGCGCTACCTGCGCGGCGACAACTACGACCTGGCCGTGAAGAGCCTGGAACTGCTGGAATCCCGCTACCCGTTTGGCAAATATGCCGAACAGGCCCAACTCGAGTTGATCTATGCGCATTACAACGCCTATGAGCACGAGGCGGCCGTAGAGGCGGCAGATCGCTTTATCCGGCTGCACCCCCAACACCCCAGTGTAGATTACGCCTATTACATGAAAGGCCTGGCTGCCTATACCGCCAATGAAGATATCTTCTCCCGTTTTATGCCCACCGACCAGACCCAGCGCGATACCTCACAGGCCAAGGAGGCCTTCAGCGAATTTTCACAGTTGGTGTCGCGCTTCCCCAACAGCCCCTACGCGGCAGATGCCGAAGCCCGCATGTTGGCGCTGCGCAACCTGCTGGCCCGCCATGAAATCATGGTGGCCAATTACTACCTCCGGCGGGGCGCCTACCTCGCCGCAGTCAACCGCGGGCGGTTTGTCGTGGAAAACTTCCAGCGCACCCCCTCGGTGGCCGATGGGCTGGCCATTATGGCGCAGGGGTATATCTTTTTGGGCATGAAAGACCTGGCCCAGGAATCCATTACCGTACTGGCGACCAATTACCCCAACTACCCGGCCATCGACAAGAACGGTCAGTTCGTGAGCAATTACAATATGGACGGCGAGCAGAACTCCTGGATCAACACGTTGTCCTTTGGGCTGTTTGATCCACCCTCGCCGCCGCAGTTCGACCACCGCCCAGAGGTGTGAGCGCGGGGCGAAACCCGGTCTAGTGCCCCAGGCGCCAGCCTGACGTGATGGGATAGCGCCTGTCGCGACCGAAACCCCGGCGGGTAATCCGCACGCCTATCGGCGCCTGCCGGCGTTTGTACTCGTTGATATCGACAAGACGCAACACCTTATGCACCTGCTCGCGATCCATCCCCGTGGCAATGATCGCCTCCGCACTGTAATCCTGCTCAACATAGAGCGCGAGAATACGATCCAGCACGTCATAGGGAGGTAGGCTGTCCTCGTCCTTCTGGTCCGGCGCCAGTTCCGCCGAGGGCGGCCGATCGATCACCCGCTGCGGGATACAGGGCCCCAGCGAGTTGCGGTAGCGGCACAGGTCGAATACCAGCGTTTTCGGCACATCCTTGAGCACGTCAAACCCGCCGGCCATATCACCGTAGAGTGTGGAGTAGCCGACGGCCATCTCACTTTTGTTGCCCGTGGTCAGTACCAGATAACCCTTCTTGTTGGAAATGGACATCAACAGCACGCCGCGGCAGCGCGCCTGCAGGTTCTCCTCCGTGGTGTCCGGCTTTGTCCCGGCAAATTCATCCCGCAGGCTCTCCATGAAAGCCTCGTAAATGGGCTCAATGGAAATCACCTTGTGCGTGACACCCAGCACGCGGGCCTGCTCTGCCGCATCCTCGACACTCATCTGTGAGGTATAGCGAAAGGGCATCATCACGGCCTCTACTCGCTCCGGTCCCAGCGCATCCACCGCCACGGCAAGCGTCAGCGCAGAATCAACCCCCCCGGACAAGCCCAACACCACCCCGCGGAAACGGTTCTTGTTCACATAATCACGGACACCCAACACCAGCGCCTGCCAGGTAGCGGGCAATTCCTGTGGCGGCAACTCAGGCGCAGGCCCCACAATACGCACTGGCCGCGCGGTAAAATCCATCTCCAACCAATAGGCCCCCTCCTCAAAGCTGGGTGCGGCAGCGGCGACTGTGCCGTCAGCTGACACTGCAAATGAACCGCCATCGAACACCAGTTCGTCCTGCCCGCCCACCTGGTTCACGTAGACGATGGGAATATCCGCTTCCCGCGCACGGGCTGCGACAGCGTCCCACCGCTCCCGCCGTTTGCCCTGGTGATAGGGCGAGGAGTTGATGTTGAGCAATACCTGGGCTCCGGCCGCTGCGGCCTGGGCGGCGGGTGCGCGCTCCCAGATGTCTTCGCAGATACTCAGTCCTACCGCGACCCCATTAATTGTCACAACACAGGGTTCACCGCCGGGCGTGAAATAGCGTTTCTCGTCGAACACCTGATAGTTGGGCAGGCTTTGCTTGCGGTACTGGGCCACAACAGCCCCCCGGTGCAACACGCCCGCCACATTGTAAAGGACGCCGTCCACGCGCAACGGGTAGCCGATAACCAGGTAGGCAGACCCTTTCATCGCCGCGCAAATGGTAGCCAGCGACGCCTCCACGCGCAGGCCTATGCTGGGTCGCAGCAACAAGTCCTCCGGTGGATAGCCGCTGAGTGTCAGTTCGGGACACACCACCACCGGCGATTCACACTCGCGCTCGGCCAGTTCGATCGCCTCGATAACTTTCTGTGTATTTCCCTCGAAATCACCCACAAGGGTGTTCATCTGGGCCATCAGGATATTCAGGGTGCTCATGAAACGGTCGGGCGCTCCAGTTTTTACAGAGCGCCATTGTCCGGAAAAGTGCGCGCTATAGCCAGTCCTGAACGTATCAATACCTGATACAATAGCCGGCAATCACACACGTCATAAAAGCCATAAGGCCAGCGCACGGTGAATCGCACAGCCATTCTCACACAGCCCGAGGCTCACTCACCGAGCCACCAGAACCTGGCACTGTTTCGCGTCTACGTGGGCTACCGCTCACTGCTGTCCGTTGTACTGCTAATCATGCTGGTAAGCCCGAATACCCGGCAACTCGTGGGAACGCTTAATCCGGCGCTGTATACAACGGTTGCACTGGCCTATCTCGCCACCAGCATCCCCCTCGTTGGGTCACTCTCCACGCGCCTGAACCAAAGCCAGCGGCTCATGTTACTGGTGTTCCTGGTAGACATTATCGCGATCACTTTGCTGTCCGACAGCAGCGGTGGAATGATCAGCGGTTTACCCGTGTTACTGGTCATCACAGTGGCCGCCAGCGCAGTGCTGATCGCCAACCGAACACTCGCCACACTTATTGCCGCCATCAGCGTAATGGCGATTTTGCTGGATACCGTGTGGCTGATCCTGCATGAAGTCCTCGATAGCAGCTCGTTATTTCCCGCCGGCATCCTGGGCCTTCTCGTGTTCGGCGTCTCGCTGATGGTGCAACCCATTGCACACCGCCTGGGCCGGGCGGAGGAACTGGCCCGCAACCGTGCGAGCGACCTGTACAGCTTGCAGCGCCTCAACGAGCAAATTGTGCAGCACATGCAGACCGGCATCCTGCTGGTGAATAACGACGGCGTTGTGCGGATCATGAACAAGGCTGCTATCGGCCTCCTCGCACCGGAGCGGCCCATCACGGTAGAACAGGGGCGACAGCTGGCCGACTACTGCCCCGAACTGGCCTACCAGTTCGAACACTGGAAAAACTCAGGGATACACAGGGCCAAGCCGTTCACGGTGATGGAGGGTGCGCTCCCGGTGATCGCCAACTTTCGTGAATTGCAGCCCAATGCCAACCAGGAAGCCCTCGTGTTTGTAGAGGACTACACGCCCGTGACCCAGTATGCGCAGTCGTTAAAACTCAATTCGCTGGGCCGCCTGACAGCCAGCATTGCGCACGAGATCCGCAATCCGTTGGGTGCAATCAGCCACGCCGCGCAGTTATTGCAGGAATCGCAGGATCTGTCCCCCTCCGACAGTCGCATGGCGGATATTATCCAGAGCCATTGTGAACGGGTGAACCAGATCGTGGAAAGTGTCATGCAGATTTCCCGGCGCGAACCGCCCAAGCCGCAGTACCTGTTGCTGGCGCCCTGGTTGACGGAGTTTGTCGGAGAATACCTCGACGCACTGAATCGCCCGGCAGAAGTGACTATAGAGTGCAGCTACAAAGAACTACTGGTGGAATTCGATCCGGAGAACCTGCAGCGCGTGTTTGCCAACCTGCTTGATAATGCACTGCGTCACAGCAAAATGGCGACCGGGAAAGAAACGGCGCGCATCGAGGTTGACCTCGATTCCTCACTCCATCAATGCCAGGTCGATATCATCGATGCGGGCAGTGGAGTGTCCTCTGCCGATCAGGCAAAATTGTTTGAACCGTTTTTTACCACGCTGGCAGAAGGCAGCGGTATGGGGTTATACCTGTGCAAGGAACTGTGCGAGATCAACAATGCGGATCTGCACTATCGACCGACCCGGAAGGGTGAAAGCTGTTTTCGTATCTCAATGAACCAACGAGCGCACTAATACCCATGACCCAAAGTGTTTTGATTGTCGATGACGAGCCGGATATTCGGGAGCTACTGGATATCACGCTAAGCCGAATGGGCCTCGATACCCATAGCGCAGCTACCCTCGGGGAGGCGAGGGAGATGGTAGAGCGTATCCGGCCCGACCTGTGCCTGACCGACATGCGCCTTCCGGATGGCAACGGTATCAGCCTGGTGGAATTCATCCAACAGGAATTCTCCCATATCCCGGTCGCGATGATCACCGCGCACGGGAGTGTGGAAACCGCCATACTGGCTCTCAAGGCTGGCGCGTTTGACTTCATCAGCAAGCCTATTGAGCTGGAAAATTTGCGCAAGCTGGTCAGTTCCGCGCTACAACTCGAAGGTGATACCAGCAGGACACAGGAAGCGGTTGACCAGGAACTGATAGGCTCAGCGCCTGCCATCCAGACCCTGCGCCAGCAGATATCCAAGCTGGCACGCAGCCAGGCGCCGGTACACATTCACGGCGAGTCCGGCAGCGGCAAGGAAGTCGTCGCTCGCCTGATTCACAACAACGGCGCAAGGGCCGATGGCCCCTTCGTTGCAGTCAACTGTGGCGCAATCCCTCCAGAGTTAATGGAAAGCGAATTGTTTGGTCATATGAAAGGCGCCTTTACGGGCGCCAGCCATGACAAAGTCGGTTTATTCCAGGCCGCATCCGGCGGCACGCTTTTCCTGGATGAAGTGGCAGACCTGCCGCTGAGCATGCAGGTCAAGTTACTGCGGGCGATCCAGGAAAAAACGATTCGCCCGGTAGGTGCAAGCGAAGAGCAGCGCACCGACATCCGACTGCTAAGCGCGACGCACAAGAACCTGGAAACGGAGGTGCAGGCCGGGCGATTCCGCCAGGATCTCTACTACCGGATTAATGTCATCGGCGTCCAGGTACCCGCCCTGCGCGAACGACTTGAAGATCTGCCGGCGTTGACCACTACAATCCTGAACAGAATATGTGCCGCAGGCAGCAAAGCGGCCTACCTGGATAAATCCGCACTGGCGGCATTGAGGGACTACAGCTTTCCGGGCAATGTCCGGGAGCTGGAGAACATGCTGGAGCGGGCACTGGCGCTTTCAGACGGCGAGAAAATTACCGCCGGCGATTTGCAGTTTTCCAGCGCCGGGACCGACACCAGGCCCGCCAGCGAGGCAAAACCCGCCGAACGCACAAACCCCGGGCGCTCGGTGCATGAGGCCTTTGGAGACCTGGAGGGCTACCTGGAAGATCTCGAGCGAGAGATTGTCAGCGCCGCGCTGGAGGAGAGCCGCTGGAATAAAACAGCGGCGGCGAAGCTGCTGGGAATCAGTTTCAGGAGCCTTCGCTATCGACAGAAAAAACTCGGGCTGGACGATTAACCCGGATCACCAACATCGCGCTCCGGGGTTTTCGCCGGAAACAAGCTTCGCCCCATTCGAATCCAGGCTCAGGATTCCGCAGGCACTATCGGCTGCCTGGCCGAGTTGCGGCGTGGCATGAAGCGTAAACGCATTCGCCCGTGTCGTCAGGTTGATCAGGTACACCCTGTTCTCTGCCATCCCATCCACCACACTCCCGTGCGCGTCGACCGCATAGGGATGCGTTGGGTAGGCCAGTTCTGTCAACGATTCAGCATAGCGTTTGTGATCCAGGAAATACTGCTCCTGTCGCGTCATTGTCTCCAGCAATGCGGCGCCAGCAAGGCTACGCCGTGTGTCACGAAGTTGCTGCTGATAGGCCGGCAAGGTCAGGGCAAGCAGAGTAACTGCTAATACAATTACCACCAAAAGCTCTATCAGGGTGAATCCGCTTCTTTTCTGATCCGCCATTCCGGGCCTCCGTCACGCCTACAGCGGATCAACACCTGGCTCACGCCAGTAGGTGCGGTAAAGCTTGCTGGCATGACTGGGCAGCAATTGCGCGGCATCACGCTCGCCATCGAGATCCAGGTCGTACAAATCAATCCCTCCCCCCGGAAGGAAAATGGCATCAGCAACGGGCACAGCCGCTGCCGGAATACCCTCACCGAGTTCATAGTGCCTCTGGTTGTTCGCCACCGCTGCGCCACTGCGAAGCCGCAACACATACAGCCGGCCGTATCCCCGCCGACTGGAACAGGCTGACACCACGCCGGGTATAAAAGTAGAGGCAAACACTCTTCCGCCATCCGTAAGCGGTGTCGACAGCCCCTTCTCTCCGGGCTGGGAAAACCGCACATACCAGCCACTCGGTGTAGCGCGGTCGCCACATCTGTAACTGTCCTCGCCCTCTCCAAACTGCTCAGAGCCATCAACACAGCCCGATTGATCACTCAGGTCTGCCATCCGGAACCTGCCTGCCGGATTACTGACATCATTCTCGGCCCGCACGATGGCGCTACCCGTCACGCTTTCCCGGTCCTTGATATAGAACAGCGCATTCTCTACCACGGTCTCATTCGGGTCGGCACGGTTGCCACTCTGTATCAGTACGCCGTCAAAATGCCCGGCAGCATCGTAGGATTGGACAATATCCGGCGCATGGAAAAAGCGCCTGTCCTCACTCGCTGAGCCCCCGGTCTCCGCCGCGTCAGAGCCCAGATCGGCCAACTTGGTAATAAACCACCGGTCCCGGCGGTGATCGGGGTTGCGGTCGCGATTCAGCGGTAAATCAATTCTCCATACCCCGCCACCGCTATCGCCCACGTACAGGCGGTGGATAATACCCCCGGGCGTCACCAGCGCAGACACCGTCGAGGGGATACTGTCCACAAGGCCGGCGTGAGAATAGCGGCTGTTGGTGCTGTCACCGGTATCTCCCCGCACTGCTTTCCACACCAATTCCCCGGTACGGGCATTAACGATATAGATCGCGTTACCCACGTCATCGTCATCGGCGTTGCGGTCCTTTCCGCTCCGTTCAGAGAAATCGTCGTTCCAACCACCGTTATAGCCCCCGGCGAAGATCAACACATCCACCGGGACGCCGCTGTAGTTCACTTTGCCAACCAGAGGGGTTGAAAACGTCAGGCCCAACTCGTCGAACGACCCGCCCACCGTGCGGCTGATCTTCCACGCGAGGGTGGGAACCGCATCGGGGTCGCTGACATCAAGCGCAAAATAGCTGGAGCCCCCGCGCCGCAATCCAAAATACGCGTAAGCTTCATCACCGTCTGCAGGATCGAGCGTCCCGTCTGCATTCCGATCGACACGCAACACCACGGGTGCACCGTCTACCCCATAGTGTCTGGGCAGGCCTGTAGCTGCGCCGTCGCGTCGCACCCGTAATGCACCCATAGTTTCCCGGGGATAAAACCCGAACAGTTCACGACCGGACTCACGGCCGCTGGTATCTGTGCCCTGCAGAATATGAAATGCACCCTCCCCGCTGCCAAATACTATGCGGACATTGGGATTGTCCTCGCTGTAACCGGACGTGGCACCGTAGTTGAGCGCAAATGGTCGCGAGTGGATAACCTCGCCCATAATCCAGCCGCGCGCAGTGGACTTTGCGCTGTCGACATCCTGCCCTCGCGCCCACCTGATCAGGTCGAGGAGCTGTGCTTCTGTCAGGGTGTTTCCGGGATCGAGAAACGGGGCAAGCGCATCGGCGGTCATTGCATTGGCATCAAACGGCAAAAGCTCCCGGCCACTGGCCGGTTCGTAATAGAGTTGCCTCGGGTCGTACCCCTCGACAGGGGTATCGGTATTGGTATCGCCGATAAAATGTTGCACGACCTCACCCGGTGCGCTGCTGTAACTTACGAAGCCATCGATCTTCTGTCCAGCCCCGCCGCGAGCGACAACAGGGCCATCGGCGTTGTCGGGAATCACCTCGTCATTGCCCCGTGGCAAGGTGGCCACATCCGTCCAGAATGTGAGTGCATCCCGACGCAACTGGCCCTTGCCCTCCCCCGATAACTCATAGGCAGGCAAACCTCGCGCATCGATCACCCTCGCAAAGACGCCGTCACCGAATTCGCTTTCGCCGTCACCTGAATGTTCCAGCTTCAGTTTCTTGAGATTGCCCTGCCAGCCGGCAATCGATTGCGGCAGGAACTGCGGAATATACAGTGTGTCCAGCGCCCGCCCCTGATTGAACACATCGTCGGAGAACGCCGCATCAAGCGAGTGACCGTAGACAGCGACCTGAGACAACAATGCTCGCGTCAGTCGCGCCTGCAGTTGCACGGGTTCATCGACATACAGCAGGGGCTCTCCTCCGCCAGCGGCGGCGTACGCTTCAGCATCTCCCTCCCGGTCGCGACTGGTGACCACCCAGGTGGTTTGCAGTGGTACGATCGCGCTCACCTGCGGCACCAGATCGGTGTTGCTATCGTGCAGATACGAGAGAAACTGCGCGAACGAACCCTGGTCCGCATCCGGAAATTGGGCGGCAATCTCAGCATCCAGATCGCTATCGCGACCTGGCACTCCCAGTGTAAACAGTATCGAGTACAACTTCGGGCACGCCTGCTGTTCAGTCAGGGGTGAAACGTAGTTGCCATTCGCAATAATCGTCCCGTCATAATCCGGGTGCGGCTCCGAGTGGCCAAAATTGCCTGTCGTATTCCGACCCAGCGCAACTTCACCCCCTGCCAGATAACGTAACCCTTCAAAATAGGTCTCCCGAGGCTGCAGCTTGTGGGTCACTTCCGACGAAGGCAATGGAACCGCCTTTAGCGTGTCAATCCACTCTGCCCGGTGGACCTGCAATCGCCGGTACCCCTTGAGTATCGTGCCGCCGCCCACTTCCGATTCCGGGTTGCCGCTGGGGTTGTCCTGATGATTGGATATGAGTAGCGAAACCCGCAGATCATCCAGCAGCGGGTTTTCCAGGACTGCAGACAATACCGCTTTGAACATCCCGGGGGCAGTGACGGCTTCGCCCTCAAGGTAGATGTCACCGAGATGACGATGGGCCTCCCTCGTCATAAATGGCGGCCCACAATCGACACCGTAAGTGCACAGTGTCACGTCCACACCCGTATCACCGAGGTCCATGACGACCTGAACAAACGTGCCCTGGGTGGTCGCTCCGTACAGGTAGGCTTCAATATCATCTGCCATCGCAAGATTCACTCTCGGCAGCGCGAACATCAGTAGCAGGTAGAAAAAATGTCTCATAGCAACTCCAGAGAGTGTCAACGGAATGCAGGCACACGCACCGCGATGCCCTGTACGATACGTGCGCTACCCAATCTCACCCCACTTCCATTCAGGCGCACATCGATTTCAAATATCGCAGCGTCAAAACTGTTGCTGCTGGACACTGCATCCTCGCTCTCCCTAAAGGGGAATCCCTTCAACAGCAACGGATCCTGTCTCGTGACCCTAAGACTGAGCGCAAACTCCTCTAGATCGTTCGCCGAGGAGGGCAAGCGCAGATGGTTTCGATGGCACTCTGGTGCCTCATCTTCCTCGGGACAGTTGGTATCACCGACACCCCCTGCAAGGGAAAAGCTGCCCGGGTTGAGCGAGACCTCTGCCGCTATAGCCTGTGCTCTGTAAATTGCCTCCTCAAGAAACTGGTCGTTCCCGGCCATATGCAGCTGAAAAATTGCCGACTGTAGTACGGTTGCCGCAACGAGTGACAGCAGCAGGATAAATACCATTGCAAGCAGTACGACAGCTCCACGGCTCGATCCCCTTCGGAAAACTTCAGTGGTTTGTTTAGACGACGCCATCTGTCAACCTGTCGGAGGAATCTGGTTTCGAAGCACTACGGTCGAGCTGATCACACGCCGCAGATAGCCATCGTGTTCGGCAGGCAACACTTTCTGGCCAAGATGATAGGTTTTGTCATCCTGATAGCCGGGTAGTGTTCCGATGCTACGCAACAGCAGATAAACCCTTGCTGTCACAGCATTGCCCATTTCCTGTTCGGTGGGCGCTGCCATGTACTGATTGGGAGTGCCATCGTCATCAGTATCGATCCCGAACTCGACCTGCAGATTCTCCACGCCCTCGACAAGGCAACGCGCGGTCATTTCATCGCCGGCCAGCGCTTCCATGCAAAGGCCGGGAAGGTTATCGCCGCTCTCGGTGGAGTAGGTGCGAATGAAAAAGATGCGTGTAATCGCTTCCCAATAGCTCAGCGACGGCAATGCATAGGAGGCATCGCGCAAGTCCAGCGGGCGCAGTTTCTCCCACTGTGGCGCTATTCCGTAGAGCAGCCGAAGATACCAGCCCTCAACGGTAGAGGACGTCAACGTCGAAGCGGGAACGCCGCGCAACAAGCTCGCCTCGGCGGCGGTGCGTTTGACCGCTATCAGGTCGGTATCCGGCGCAATTGCTGTGTGATCCAGGCAGCTCAATTCCACCTGGTGCTGTGTCAGCGGTGGCGACTGGCCCCCGTAGTCGTCTACCAGATCCAGGGGAACAGCCCCGGCCAGTGCCCAGTCCCCTTCACTGCAATCCGCCCCAACAGGCAGCGGCACGAATTCTACCGACGCAGGGATTCCGCCATAGAACCCGGCCATCGCCAGCTCTCGCGACAACAGGCGGATGGCATACCGGCCGTTCTCCTGCATACGCGCCATTTCTTCTTCAAAATAATAATTGCGTTTCGCGACCAGGTACGCGCTGACCATGCCTGCGCTCAAGAGCAGCCCCAGTAACAGGGCGACCAGCAGTTCCACCAGCGTCAAACCGCGAGCGAAGCGATTACCGTTCAACGCCCTGCGCCAGAATCCCATTACGCACCCGCCAGAAAAGTGGAAACAGTTAACTGGTGGCGCTGCGGCGCATCGTGTTCGTCATCCTCATCCTCGGCATCGACGCCACAATCGGATTCCGCGGCGGGCGAGACCGCCAGCAGGCCACGCCAACTGATCGTGACTTCTACATCGCGACCGCTGCCGCCAATACACGCTCGCGGTGTCAGCAATCCCCCCACGTAACCCGTCGAATCCCGCTCTGCATGCCCCAATAACAGGGATTCCCACTGCCAGAGATCAAAGGCCGCCAGTTGCTGTGCAGAGCATGCGGTAATCCCACAATCAATCTCGGGCCGGGGCAGTCGATTGGCCACATCGCCAATACCGGAGGCCTGATAGGCCAAAACCTGGCCAGGATTGGCGCGCATGCGCTCAAGAATATCCCGCACCAGTGCCGTGGCCGTTGAGCGCTGACTCGCTTCAAACAAGGCCTTCTTGCCCACCAGTTGTGCAGACAGAAGCGCCATCATGCCCACAGAAAATATCAACAGTGCGACAAGAAACTCCATCATACCGGCGCCCCTGCATAACCTCCGGGCAACTATGCCGGAGGAACTACCGGCTTCACCTGCCGCAGCCGCACCGGGACATCTGTCCATCAAGCGGCAGGACATTCGCCCCAATCCTCTACCAGTCGCGCACGACCCACTATATTCATAACAATACTCAACGACGGCACAACGGAATGCTGTGGAGGACAGAACATGAATGTACGGGGACTATGCGCTGAGCCATCGGGGAGGTAGTTCACCAACCGGGAGGCATTGTTTGTGCCGCTGCGATTGGTCAGTTGAAACCCTGCGGGCAATGCCTCGAAAACCTGTAACACCTCATCGGTGTCGGCATCGACAATACTATCCTTGCCTGGATTCGCGAACACGATCCACCCGTCAGCATAGATACCCGAGCATTCAGGGATACCGGTTATCGCCATCGCAGAAGGGCAAATACTGACCGGCAGGTTTCTCATTACAGCTTCACTGCGGGCCAGTTGAATCGCCCCCAGAAACCGGCTGGACTCGGCCTGCAGGCGACTCCTGGCCAGTTGCCCCTGCATCAGGGGCATTCCCACAGACACCAGTGTGGCGAGCACCACCAGTACAATCATCAATTCAATCAGGGTGAAGCCCCTCGCGAGGCCATGCAGCGACTTCCTGTCCACAGCGATTCTCCTTGCTGCGACAAGCTTAGGAAAGTCGGGGCGATCCGCCAAGTAATTGGCTGAATATGCAGGAAGGTTGGCGCCTGTGGATGCCCAGCCAGGGGCCTATGAGGCGGACTGTTGTGAGGCTAAAGGTTCTTCGCGGCGATCCGCAGTTCGCGCGGCAATGAAAAAGTGATGTTCTCGGGGCGTCCGGCGACTTCAACAGGCGCATCT
>JAGRIK010000354.1 GCA_020443325.1 Halioglobus sp. | reverse complement strand
ATCCCGCAGCGTCATACACCGGGAATATACGGAGACGCTTGGCTTGCGAGGAGTATCTTTGCAGTTTTTTCGACCCGATAAGATTTGCCTGGCAATCCTGCTTTTTCTGGTTGTTGCCGAGTACGGCCATGCACCCAATATCTACTGGCAGAAGTGGTCGATAGATGCCAGTGGCAACGGTGCCGACGGCGTCAATACTGGTGACTACAACCGGGACGGACTGATCGATGTAGTCTCCGGGTGGGAGCAATCCGGCGAAATGATGCTCTACCTCAACCCGGGTCCCGACACTGTACGGGAGACCGCTGCATGGCAGCGCGTCGATATCAGCGGTGGCGGAGTGATGGAAGGCATTGAAGACGCTGCTTTTGCTGACCTCGACCTGGACGGCTTCGATGACGCCATACTGTCCAGCATTGAGAGCGATACCCAGACGCTTGGTATCCACTGGCTGGAAGGCAGCGAAATTAATGAGCCCGGTGACTGGCGCGTCATCAATCTGGCACCGAAAAGACCAGCGGCGTATATGAAGGCCAGGGCCGCACAGATCGATGGTGTGCGCGGCGCAGATATTGTTGCGGGCAGCAAGGAGCGCGATGGCAACTTGGCCAGCATCTTCTGGTTCAAGGCACTGGAAGGCGCGTCTCCCGGAACGTCGCTGGAATGGCGGCGCTTCTTTGTAGGGGAAGTCGATGTGAAGACCGTCACCCTCGTTATCAAGGATATGGATGCCGATGGGATTCTGGATATCGTCTATGCGGGAAGGCAGGGCGTTGGCTGGTTCAGGAACCCCGGCCCTGAGGTGCTCAATAGCCACCCGGAAAAAGCTGTCTGGGAACGGATCGTTATCACATCGAGTGGCAGTGAGTTCACCTTCTGTGATCACGTTATCGATGGCAGGGAAGACATGATTGTGGCCACCTCTCACAACTCGGGCATGGTGGCGAAATGGCTCAAGCGCCTTGATGCGACTGGTCGGCACTGGGCTGAATATCCCATTACATCCGACCAATTGCGCACTGATGAAGGGAGCATCCTTAAATTTGTTATCAAGGGTGTCGCGTGCGGATACGTTGATGGAGATGACCAGATAGACGTCGTTTTTACCGGCAGCGGACACGGCCATGGCGTGTTTATGATGAGTCCAGTCACTGACATACCCAGTGGGCTGACCTGGGACCTGGTAAATCTCACACCCTATGCGAACTATATGAAGTACGACAATCTCAGGTTGATCGATATGGATGTCGACGGCGATCTTGATGTAGTGACAACGGAAGAGGGCGGGGGAAATTTTACCCGTGGCGAGGGCGTTCTCTGGCTGGAAAATCCATTGCGGCCATCGCAGGAATTGTCGGTAACGGACAACTGATCAATGGGCCGCAAGTGCATTCAATCCTTGCCCGGCAGGATCCATCCGATCACTGTGCCGGCAATACTCACGACAACACTGCCAATGAGCGCCCAGCCGAAATATGTTATGCCTTCGCCCGCGATAGACATGGCATTTCCCGCGAGCCCGGCCGTCAGCATCAGCATCAACGCGTTGACGATAAAGCTGAACAGGCCCAGCGTAATGATAGTGACCGGCAGTGACAGTAATTTGACGACCGGCCGTACGAACGCATTCACGAGGCCAAAGACCACTGCCACGATCAGGAAACTGGAGACAGAGGATTCGATCTGTATGCCGGGCACAATAACGGTAGTCACCCAAAGTGCGGCGGCCGTAACAAGAATGCTGATGATGAAGCCCATATTATTCTCCTCAGTGTTGTGTGATTGATCAGATTCCAGGATCTACGCCTGTCATCTCGATAGACAGGTTCCACAGGCGCTCTGCCACGCGCTTGTCGCGACTGGCACGGTTGGATTGCACTCTTACGGCAGGGCCGGCTGTCTCGAAGCGCCTGGCAGGGCCGTAGTAATCGCCACCCTCAACGTCCGCAGAAGTCGCCGCGCAAAGCGTGGGCCATGCGCCAGCGGCGGCGGTATTCAATAGTGGCTGCACCAGTGCAGTGGCCCGGTTCAGGATACTCGGCATGTAGCGGCTCAACTCGGTGCTGGCAATGCCGGGATGACAGGCGACGGACAGGATGGGCAGTTCTGCGGCATCAAGGCGCCGTTGCAACTCATACGAGAACAGCAGGTTGGCCAGTTTACTCATGCCGTAGCGCTGTGAGGCTTTATAACTGCGCTCTGCATTGATGTCCTCAAAGGCGATTTTGCCGACATTGTGGGCGACACTGCTGGTGTTGACCACACGGGAGGAGGGCGTGTCCGCCAGTTTGTCCAATAGCAGGCCTGTCAGGGCGAAGGGTCCCAGGTGATTGACACCGAATTGTGATTCGAAGCCGTCCTTTGTCAATTCATAGGGCGGCACCATGAGGCCTGCATTGTTGACGAGGACGTCGATTCTCGCCTCGGACTGCAGCTTTTTGGCACAGCGCCTCACAGAGGCGAGATCCCCCAGATCCAGTGGCACATAGCTGACATCGACCGGGCCATTCAACTCTTCTATCCTGGCGATGGCATCTTCAGCTTTCTGCTGTGATCGACAGGCAATCAGTACGCGGGCGCCCATGGCCGACAACACCCTGGCTGTCTCGAAGCCCAACCCCGTATTGGCTCCTGTCACAACAACAGTCCTGCCGGTTTGATCCGGCACGTCCTTTTCGGTAAATCCACGTTTCATGGCTTGCGTATCTCCCCAACTAAACCCTTCGCCTAGTCTAGCGCGATTGGGGACAGTTTACTTAATTCGATTTCCGGTCCTGCTCCGCTACAGTCGCCTGGCGGCTGGCGGCTGGTATCCGGCGGACATGCGCGCCGGTAGGAAATGGGAAACGTCAGCGTGACCGGGCCAGGGGACTGGCTGCGGGCGGTCTATAATGCTCGATGGAGGGTGGGAGTGCTTTCAGGAAAACGGATGAATCCCTGATGCAAATGAACAGTGTCTAATCTGGCAGCGTGTTGAAAACCCTTCATCTGACATCTCGGCTTATTTTCCCGCGGTCTTGCACTCGCTAGAGACATATTCAACACGCTGCTAGTCCACATTGTGCGCTGTCAAAAATATCGACTTTGACAATGAGGTAAAGAAGTCCTGGTAGGGTGCTGGATCCTCTATGGGATCGACATTGTAGTAGGCATTCGCTCGAACCATTAACTGGGTCTCGCCCCTGGGCCTGGTGATCACGGTCATCCTGATCTGGTATCCGCTGACCTTTGTCCCGGTAATAGCACCAATGTCTTCGTCGGCCTGATCGATCACAAATCCGAGGTCCTGCAAAGTAGCGATGATAGCCCGCAGCATCATCGGCTTATCTGTCGTATCGAACGCTCTCGTTTGATAACTGCGAAGTTCTACCTGGTTGGCGCCCGCCATAATCTGGTCGTTGGGTTTGTTGACGCACCCTGCCAGGTACAGGGGCATCAGCGCTAGCAAGCCAGAGACAAATAGTCGTTTCATACTTCGTGTGCCTCTAGAAAGGTCGCTTTGGACAATTTTTCAAAAAACGCCTGGTAAAGTTCGGGTTCATTCAGGGTTTCAGCTCTCGTGATCTGCCCGTGGGTGTTCCAGATAATTCGGTTCATCGTGATTCTGACGACTGAAGCACCTTTCATTTCCAGGGAGTTATTGACGACGAGGGTAACGCGAATTTTCTGGTCCTTATCAATCGGGCTCGGGCCGCTTCCCAGCGCAACCAACAAAACCATTGCGGCAATCTGGCCGGCATTGGTTGCGTCCAGTGCTTTTGAGGCGGTGAGCACACCCAGATCAGCGTTGGAAACATCCAGTGCATACCCGAGATCCTGGAGCACGCTGACACTTGAGGAAAGAATCAATTTCTCATCGAGCGAGTCGAAGCGCCGACTCTGCATCTGCCGATCTGCCAGTGATGTCGGCGACAGCTGGAATGCGTCTTTGGGTGGTGCAGTGTTGCAGCCGGTGAGAAAAAAGAGTGTTGCTATTATCAGGCAAGCGCTTTGGCTTGCTCGCGTGCGTGACGCATAGTTATTCTGCATTTTGGTGTTATCCATCCTGGATCAGAATTTGGAAGCGTTGTAGGCAAAATCCCTGACGAGCCCGTCGTTGTCAAATTTGATGATGATTGTAAGGGTTTTCTGTGTTTTGGACGATGCGCCTGCATTGGAGTTATAGCTTCCCCCGCCGAGGCCCGCTGCCGCGCCACCCCAGCCCAGAATCAATGAACTGATCCCGCCGCTGCTATTGGAGTACGCATAGTCAGTGGATACCTTGTCGTATATCCAGACTTCACGTCGGTTCTCATCGGTGGATACAATATTGGGAGAGCCCAGTACACTTGCCACTTCAGCACCCGACATTCCGATCTTGATTTCCTTCTGCACCGTTCCAACGGTTAACTCGTTGCCCACGGGGTCCTGCACGTCCGCTCGATGTTGGCTGGCTGAAGTACACCCGAACAATGCAGTTGTTAGGAATAATATTGCGGCGAGTCTGTTCATCACTAGATCCTCCTTGCAGTTTCACTGACGTCCAATATATCCATGCCAAGCCTAGGGCTGTGGAGCGATAAACGCAAATAAAAAATGGCTTGGTAGAAAAATATGCCAGGGGTGATACTGTGGATGCCGCGAGCTATCGATGATGAACTGCACGAAAGCTTTAACCGCTATTTCCTGTGAAAAGTGCTCCACTGACCGCATCATCAGTTTATGATATCCAGCGCTGTACGAGGTGACACATGGCTTAATCCCATGTGGAAAGATTTGTAAAGCGTATCAGTCTGCAATACAGATCAGCACACAGGTGCTTGAAGATGAGTAGCGATATTTTCCGGCTGGAGGAGATCAGTTTGTCGGTAACGCGGAGCCAGGTGGTGAACACTGTCAGCACCATCGCGACAATCGTGTTGTTTGTCGGCATCGGTCATAACGCTGGGGCAGCAACAGGTGCAGCTGCCGATACTCCTGAACAGAATTCGGTCGCCAACATGGATCCCCAGCCCGCGTCGCGCTGGATGGTTCGCGCGAATGATCGGCGCTCCGTACTTGTGCGCGCTGGCGGTGGGTCACTTCGACTGGTAACGACGATCCCCGATGGTGACCTGGCAGTGAAAAAGACTATTGCTGTGGACGGTTCCAGGCCCTGGGGCGATCCGCCCGATGTCATGCAGAATGCGGGTGGCTACTGGAAGATTATACGATCAACAGGGAGTACGGCGATCGATGGCACGATCAAGGAAGAACTTCATCCGCAGGGGTTGATCATTGCCCCGGATGAAGTCATTCCGGATGGCAACTGGCATCAGTTCATAAAGGGCTGTACGTCACATGATGTTTTTATCAACGATCTCGACACCTGTTTCGATTTCCAGGCGGGTGATGATGGCGGTCGGGTCCTTCTGCAAAAACATCGCTATATCATCTATGCGAGCTGTTTCCAGAATAGCTGTGATGGCCAGGATGTTCCGGTGTTCTTTGAGCAGGAGATCCGTTCCGTATTACGCATGGCCTACGATTCAGTCAAAACCTGTGGTGGCGATTTCATCCTGACAGAAGAGCAGTGGTACTGTGAGGGTTATGGGTGGTGCGGGTTTTCGAACACACGGCCCGATCAGGATGTGCCCGCTTCCGTAGGCCCAGTCCAACTGGTCGAGGAAGAATTCTGCGTCGATAGCAATGATGCACTCTGCCAGGAGAATCAGCATTACTGTCCGCCACCTCCGCGCAATACGCCGGTGCGGTCGCCGCACGGCCTGATTGCGATCTACAGGTTTTATGACCCGATATTCATCAACCATATGCCATCGAGAGATGCCAATGAGTTGGGTCCGGAAAACGGATATCGCTTTGAAGGGCTTGCCTATCGCACCTTCGCCAACGCGTTCAGGCATTCGAAGGAGATCTACCGCTGTCGGGCGGCGACGAATAAGCTGGAGTCGTTTGTCAGTGATGATGCCGATTGCGAGGGGGCAGGGAACACACTCGATGGGTCGATGGGCTTCGTTTCCACAGTCGCCAGCCGTGCCGCGCCATTGAGCCTTTTTCGCTGCTACAGTTCGACATTGAACGATCACCTGACGACAACCGATGTCTCGGAATGCAATGGCAGCAATGGTTACATCGTAGAACCGGGTGGCCCGCTTGGTTACGTCGCACGGTGAACAATAGCCGCGCCAGCCACGCCACATTCTTCTATGGCACAATATCCGGATGATCAGCGCACACCAGAATCCAGACATCGTCACCCGCTTCGAGGCACTGCTGGGCGCGGAGCACGTGCTGTCAGATCCTGATTCGCTGGAACTGTATTCCCAGGATATATGGCAGGCTGGCGAACCCATTGCCGCCGTGGTCCGCCCCGCTGATACAGCCCAGATGAGCGCCATTGCCCAACTGGCGGCAGAGCTGGGTATCTGCCTCGCCGTGCGGGGTGGCGGTATGTCCTATACGCGCGGCTATACCCAGACACGCGCGAATGTAGTGATGGTCTGCACCCGGCGTATGGACGCTGTGCTTGAAATCAATGCCGAGGATATGACGGTAACCGTGCAAGCTGGCTGCACCTGGGCCGCCCTGTATGAAGCACTGCGAAAACAGAACTTGCGAACACCCTACTGGGGGCCGCTCTCCGGCCGTTACGCTACTGTGGGCGGCAGCGTATCGCAGAACAGCATCTTCTGGGGGGGCTCAAAATACGGCAGCGCGGCTGACTCCGTAATCAGCATGGAGGTAGTGCTGGCCAATGGCGACATCCTGCGCACCGGTTCGGCCGCGCAGCAGAATGCGGCGCCATTCTTTCGCCACTTCGGTCCCGATCTCACAGGGCTGTTCTGCTGTGACTGTGGTGCATTGGGCTTAAAGGCCACGATCATCCTGCGCCTGATGCCCGCTGCCTGCGAACGCGAATACCTGTCCTTCGACTTCAGGAGCTATCCGGGCCTGCTCTCCGCGATGACTGCAATCACGCGAGAGGGTCTGGCCAGCGAGTGCTTTGGTTTCGACCCGCTGTTGACGGAGATGCGTGCGCAACGCGATTCACTGATGGCGGATGCACGGAGTTTCGGCAATCTGCTGGCAGGCGCCAGCTCATTGAAACAGGCCGCCAGTGATACCCTTGGCGTAATGAGGAGTGGTCGCCGCTTTATGGGAGACCTGGCGTGGCCCCTGCACGCGATCGTCGAAGAGAGGAATTCAACGGCGGTGGCAGAGGCGGTGCAGAGGATACGGGAACTGGTTGCCGCCAACGGTGGCAGCGAAGTCTCCAACACCATTCCCAAGATCATGAGGGCCAACCCCTTTGGTCCGGTGAACAATATGATTGGGCCGGGGGGAGAGCGCTGGGCCCCCGTGCACGGCCTGTTGCCGCTGTCACGGGCTGAAGAAGCGACCACTGCGGTGCTGGGCATATTCGCCAGGCATGAGCAGGTCATTGAGCAGTTCAATATCCGCACCGGGTTTCTCTACAACGCGGTGGCGGGTTCCTGCATTGCAGTGGAACCGCTGTTCTTCTGGCCAGACAGCGTGGACGTTATCCATCGCAACAGTGTGGAGGCCGACTTTTATCGTCGATTGCCCAGGCTGGAGCAAAACCTCGCAGCCCGCGATGCCGTGGCCACCATCAGGCAGGAAATTGCGGATACGTTAAGTGAGATGGGCGCCGCACATCTGCAGATTGGGCGCAGCTATCACTTTGCGGATGCACTGGAGCCCGCGTCTCGGCAACTGTTGCAGGCCATCAAGGCTGCGCTGGACCCTGATAATCGCATCAATCCCGGCGTGTTGGGGTTGGACTGAGACCGCTACAGTGGGCCTCGGCTACCTGTTGGTATTGCGAGTTGCCGAATCCTGCAAGCCAGCGCGGTATCGCTAACCTGAATAGCCCGGGAGCGAAACACCTACCCGCACTTCGAATCCCCGCAACTGAGACAGGTCATGCAGCCGTCCATCAACACCAGTGCCTTCGTATAGCACTTGCTGCATAGCGTGGCGCTGTCTGGAAAACCAGTGTTGCCGTGATCATCGGGAGCGGCAGCCGTTTTGCCCCTGTCGAGTTCGGCGCGCTTTTCGGCGATGAACTTTTTCTGGTGTTCATCGGGGCCGTCTTCCCTGATCATGCCAATGGATTTCATGTGTGACTCAATGGCGTACCCGATATCCGCTACCAGCGAGGGCATATAGCGGCCGCCCCGCTTGAAATAACCGCCCTTGGGATCGAATACGGCCTTCAGTTCCTCAACCAGGAAGGTCGAGTCGCCACCCTTGCGAAACACAGCGGAAATCACCCGGGTCAATGCCAGTACCCACTGGAAATGATCCATATTCTTGGAGTTTATGAAGATTTCAAAGGGACGCCGTAGCTCGTGCTCGGTACCCTCGTTGAGTACGATGTCATTGATGGTGACATACAGCGCGTGTTCGGAGAGCGGGGTCTTGATCTTGTAGGTGGAGCCCACCAACATCTCGGGGCGCTCTACACTTTCATGCATGTGCACCACATCAGTCGCCGGAAGTTCGCTTTCATCCACTTTTTCGACTACGGACACGCGGTAGTCAACGATCTTGCTCTCTATCTTCCTGACCATGGTGTTGTCCTCAAAATTTCCCGTAGTAGCCTTCTTTCAGCGCGTCGAACAGGTTGGCCGCGGTGTGCACCTCGCCATCGTACTCCACCTGTTCATTGCCCTGTAATCGCACCACCGAGCCGTCCTCCAGAATAAATTCATAGGTGGTGTTCGCCAGGTCATGCTCCTTGACCATAACCCCCTGGAACGCCGATGGATTAAAGCGAAAGGTTGTGCAGCCCTTCAGGCCCTGCTGGTGTGCATAGCGGTAGATATCCTTGAAATCCTCGAACGGGTAATCGGTGGGCACGTTGGCGGTTTTTGAAATGGACGAATCCACCCATTTCTGTGCAGCAGCCTGTATATCTACATGCTGCGCAGGGCTCACATCGTCGGCACAGATAAAATAGTCGGGCAGGCCATTCCCGTCGTCGCCACCCGGCATCGCGAGCGGATTGATACAGTGTCGATAGGCCAGCAGTTCGTAGGAGAACACATCCACTTTCTCCTTGGATTTCTTGCCTGGCTGTATAATGTTGCGTGCGTAATGGTGGGCGAAACTTGGCTCAATCCCGTTGCTGGCGTTGTTGCTCATGGACAACGAAATCGTGCCGGTGGGAGCAATCGAACTGTGGTGCGTAAAACGACAGCCCTCCTTTTCGATGGCTGCAACCAGCTCCGGATCCACGTCACGCAGCTGCTGCATATACCGACT
>JAGRIK010000353.1 GCA_020443325.1 Halioglobus sp. | reverse complement strand
CTTCGATGAACTGCGCGATAGTCGTAGAACGCCAGTCCCTCGGATAGAACATCTCGGTCTTTAGCCTTCCGAAGAACCCTTCGCAGGCCGCATTGTCTGGCGAGCATGCTTTGCGCGACATGGATCGGATCAGACTCGCCTTTGCAACACGGGACAGCCAACCAGGCCATCGGTAGTGTCCGCCCCGATCAGAATGGACGATAGGCTTCTCAGTGCCCTCGGCCACGGTCTCAATGGCCGCATCTAGCATGGTATTCACAAGCTTTGCAGCGGGACTGGTGCCAATCGACCAGCTTACGACCATGCCATCGAAACAATCGATCATAGGCGACAGGTAAACCTTACCAGCTGGTATCTGGAACTCCGAGATGTCCGTGAGCCACTTCTCGCTGGGTGCTGCGGCATGAAAATCACGATTGATGATGTTCTCTGGAGCAGGACTTATTTCTCCGATATAAGAACGATATTTGCGCCGCTTGGGCCTTGCCGCGTGAAGGTTTTCTTGCTTCATGAGGCGCTGCACGACCTTCTCCGAGACGAACACCTGGGGCCTGGCCAACGAAGCCTGAATTCGACGATAACCGTAGGATCGGTGATTGCTTTCGAATATCTCGGTTATGGTGCAACGGACTTCCGCATACTTGTCGGCAACCCGCATCGGCGACCGATGATAAAAGTAAGAGCTGCGAGCCAGGCCGAGCCGGTTAAGAAGTTCCGTTAAGCCATATTCTTCTTTCAGGGCGTCAACCAGCATCGTCTTCTCCCGGTTACTTAGGAGCTGCAGGTCGACGCCCAGGTCCTTTTTTAGAAGGTCATTGGCCTTCTTGAGAAGGTCGTGTTCAAGCTGCAGATTGCGGATGTCGCGCCGGAGCGTTTCGACTTGCCGCTCCAGCTCCTGCCTATCCGCCGCTGCTGGTGAGGGTTTTTCGCGTTTCATTGATGGTAGAGCCTCCCGGCCAAGTAACTGGTTCTTCCAGTTGTACAGCGTCACTCGGTCAACGTCCAACCTACCTGCAACCTCCTGTGCACTGCCTGTGCGTGTACACAGCTCGTAGACTGCGACACGCTTGGAGGACAATGAAACAGTTGGTCTGCCCGCCTTGCCAACGACGTATTTCCTGGATTCCGGATATCGCTCGCGGACCCATGCGGTAAGCTTTTGTCGACAGGGGTAGCCCAATGCCTTCAGGGTGAAGGCGAAGCAGCGCCCATGATTTGCCCAATGCTGAACCGCCACGTTCCTTTGCTCGTCCGAGTACTTCGGCTTTGAGCGAGCATACCCTGCTTGCAGATCACCACGCCTTTCGAATTCGTCATGCCACGCCTTCAAGGCATTCTTGGTCGGGTAACCCAACTGATTAATCGTCGCCTTGCAACGCTTTCCAAGCGTCAAATACAGCCTTACCGCCCGAAGGCGCTCTTCGTATGAGTACATGGACTACCTCCAAAGTAGTCCAAGATTTTGTCCGCACCCCCAGGATTTCCATCCAATTCTGACCCGGGTTATGGGTGCCCAGTATACCTAGGCGTCTGTGGATAAGTCTGCTGTCTGGGTCGTGTTTTCTCCTTCCTCTGATGGTGGTGTGCTCGGTTTCGGTCGTTTGCTTTTGGTGCTGGCCAGACTGTTGCGGAACCGCCAGGACTCATTCCCGGTTTCCACAATGTGGCAGTGATGGGTCAGTCGGTCGAGCAACGCCGTTGTCATCTTGGCGTCGCCAAATACGCTGGCCCATTCGGCAAAGCCCAGATTGGTGGTGATCATCACACTGGTGCGCTCATACAACTTTGAGAGCAGATGGAACAACAATGCCCCGCCGGTCTGGCTAAAGGGCAGATACCCTAGTTCATCCAGAATCACCAGATCCACATGCGTGAGACGGAAGGCCAGCTGCCCCTGCTTACCCGCCGCCTTCTCTCGCTCCAGAACGTTGACGAGTTCCACCGTGGAGAGGAACCGGACCCTGCGCTGGTAGCGCTGGATGGCTTCCACACCGATGGCGGTAGCCAGATGAGTTTTACCGGTCCCCGGCCCGCCAATCAACACCACGTTCTGCGCGCTGTTCATGAACTCGCCACCGTGCAGCCGTCGCACCAGAACCTCATCGACCCGCGCTTGGGTAAAATCAAAGCCCGCCAGATCGCGGTGCGCCGGGAACCGGGCAGCCTTCATCTGGTAGGCCAGTGACTTGACCTCACGCTCCGCCGTTTCTGCCGCGAGCAGAGCCCGCAATACCTGCTCCACATCCAGCGCGTGACTGCGCGCCTGCGCCAACAACTCGGGCAAGGTCTACGCCATGCCGTACAACTTGATCGCCTTCAGTTGCGCCACCAGATCATTCGACATGGGTCACCTCCTGCACCTGGGTGCGCAGATGGTCATAGCGGTGCACGTTGGCCTGTGGTTCTTCCGTGAGTGTCAGTGAGGTCTCCACCTGCGGCGATAAAACCAGGGGGGATTGCAGTCGAGCCAGGACATTCAGTATGTGGTCACCGCTAATGTTGCCAGACTCGAGGGCCAGTTCCACGGCGACCAGCACCGGATCCAGCCCCTCGGTGACCACCGCCGCCAGAACCTGCGCCATCACCCGATCGCCTCCTGCGTGGCGCAGCAGGTGCCGCTGTAATGTCTTGAGGCGCTCGGGCATCTCACTGAACGGAGCGCCATTGCGCAGTGCCCCCGGCTTGCGCTGCACAACACCGATATAGTGCTGCCAGTCATACACCGTCTGGTAGCGTTCAAAGCAGCGGCGGTGCCGCGCAACCTCCTCGCCCTCGGCCACCAGGACCAGTTCCCAGGGGTACACCCGCAAGCTGATGACCTTATGTGCCAGCTCCGCAGGCACGCTGTAGCGACTGCGCTGATAGTGGATCAGGGCCGTGGCGGATACCCGCACAGGCTGTTCGATATAACCATCAAACGGCTGCGGGTTCAGCATCAGGTGTGGCTGTTCGTCCTCCAGCACGGATTGCAGAGTAAGGTCGGGGCATTCAGGGTGACGCATGTCGGCCCAGGCCTCACGGCACTCATTGGCGAGCCAATCGTTCAGTGCGTCCAGCGAAGGCCAATTGCGGGCATTGGCATTGGGCCAGAGTTGCCGCCGACGGTCATGTACGTTCTTCTCGACAATACCCTTCTCCCAGCCGGCGGCCCGGTTGCAGAACTCGGGTTCGAACAGGTAGTGACCCGTCATCGCCAGGAACCGTGCATTGACGGTGCGTTCCTTGCCGCGCCCGACCTTGTCCACCGCGGTCTTCATGTTGTCGTAGATACCGCGCCGGGGCACCCCGCCGAAAGCGGCGAAGCCACGGGCATGAGCGTCAAACAGCATCTCGTGGGTTTGCAGGGGATAGGCCACCACCAGGAAGACACGGCTGTGGGCGAGCTTGATATGGGCCACCTCCAGCCGGCGCCGCATACCGGCAATGACGGCATACTCGCAGCTCCAGTCGAACTGGAACGCCTCGCCCGGAGCAAACCGCAACGGGATGAAGGCCTGACGGGAAGGCGCAGCACCCCCGGCTTCGCGCCACTGTTTGGCAAAGATGGCGACCCGGGCATAGCCGCCAGGGTAACCCTGTGCCTGGAGCAACTGGAACAGTACTTTGGCGGTGCGTCGGTCTCGCTTGGGTCGATGACTGTCGGTTCTCAGCCAACTGACCAGCTGCTCTTTGTAGGGATCGAGAATGCTGGGAGCCGCGCGGGGGGGGATACGCGGGTTCGCGCATTTCGCTCTGGCGCAACCAGTGCCTGAGGGTGTTTCGGGATAAACCCGTCTGCCGCGCGATCTCGCGCAGGGGTACTTTGTCGCGGAAATACATCCGCCGAATTTTGGCTAACATGCCCACTGTGATCACTCCTTGATACCCCGCTCAAAAAATGAGCAGGGTAGTCGATTCAGTGGGTCAGTTTTGGATGGAAATTATCCCTCGAAGTGGGTCAATTTTGGGCGGCAATCAACAGCCCCTGAACCTGAGGCGATCCGGTTCGAACACCACCCGTCCTCTCTGGCGCTGCTCTCACGCACAGAAGGCCCGAGAAGTGAACTGTACGGTCCTGTGCGTAAGGACATGGCGGACTTCATCACTGCGTTCCATGCGGATCTTCATCTCGGTGATCCGGTAGGGCTGATGCTCACCGGCCTGCTTGGGCTGACCCTGCTCGCATCGCTGATCACGGGGATAGTCCTTCATCGAAAGTACCTTCGAGAAGCGTTCTTGTTCAGACCTTACCGCAGTTTTCGACTGTTGCTCGCAGACGCACACAAGCTCATGGGTTTATGGATTTTGCCCTTCCATGTCATTTTCGCCTTCACCGGGGCCTTTCTTGGCCTCGCTGCTGTGGTGCTGCTTCCCACCGCCGGCTATGTTTCGTTCAATGGTGATGTTGCAACCATGATCGATACCTTTCTACCGGATAGCGCCCCTGAGCGAAGTGGTCGATCCCTCGATTTGCGCATCGCCCATGTGTTGGAATCGTTCCAGAATGCTGACTCAGCAGAAGTGGTATCGATGACCCTGCTGGCAGCCGACGATCAGGCAGGGCAGCTTGTTCTCACGACCAGCGCTAATCAGGGCATGGTGGGTGAGATATTCCGTTTTCAGTTGCACAGTGGCGAACTGGTGGAGCGCTATACGGCATTCAGTCGCCTGGGCGAGCCGGCAGGTACAGCTCTGGATCTCATGTTTCCGTTACATTTCGGCAATTTCGGTGGTCTGCTGGTTAAAATTCTCTGGGCCCTGCTTGGCCTGGGCACTGCCCTGTTGAGTCTTACTGGAATGCTGATATGGCTGGAGCGACGTCAACATGGCCCGACCGGCCGTCAGTCACCGGCTTTTTACCAGCGCATCGCGGACCTGGTCGTCGGCTGTTGCGCTGGGTTGATTCTGGCAACTGGAGCACTGTTTCCCGCCCAGGTAGTGTTGATGATATCAGGTGATCTTGCAGCTACGGTGTTGGCGAGCGTCTTCTTCGTTAGTTGGTCATGCGCAATACTCTGGTCGTTGATCCGGCGCAATGCAAAGTCGAGCCTGCGCGGTTTGTTATTGTTAGGAGGTGCGCTCCATCTGATCGCGGTTCCGATGGCGCTGTATGCGTCTTATTCTCCCGCAGTTGCTGCCCATGTCGGCACCTCCTGGACTGTTGCTGGAGTCAATGCGGCGTTGGTTATAGCGGGAACGATACTGGTCTCCTGTGCCCTATGGCTACCGCAGTTGAATAGGAGGGTGCCGCGGCCATCCTCGCTTGCTCCTGCAGGAGGACACTAGCGATGGAGGTCAGTGCGGTCATAGCATTGGTAGTGCTTGCGGCTATGATTGCGTTTCGTCGGCAGGCATTGCGCTGGCTGGCGTTGGTTCCACTGGTTTGGTCGCTGTGGTTGGCGATAAGCACATGGAATCCCCTTAAGGGAATGCTGGTGTGGATGGGCCTTGTTAGTCTGATTTTCTTCTGTTTCGCGCTGGCAAAGGGTCTGTGCGCAACACCCTCCAACGCATCTCAGAAATCAAGGTCTCAAGCCGCGATGAAAACTGCAACGGGTATGCAGGAAAACACCGTGAGTGATCCGCCTTCTGCAACTTCTCGTCACGAAGGTAGCGCATAACCTACCGCCTTTGGACAGGACTGGTGCGCTATAAAAAATTTCAATAGAATCCTCGACGGCTTCTCGCTGGGTCGGGGGGCGATAAGCAGCTAATCGCAATAGGGGTCCGCCTCAGCGATGGTTGTTCGAGTGGTGCAGAAACCGCGATCACTGTTAATTCCGCGTGTCTACCTGAAGATCTTTTCCGAATAATCGACGGGTTAAAAATTCGGCAGGGCAGTTGACTGTTCGGGCTGGAAGGCCGGTGCCAGTCACATATTAGCGGGCTGGCCGGTGCCCGGTAGCGGCCAGCCGAAGATCATCCTGAATCCAGATGGATACCGGTAAATTCAGGTGACTGTGGCGAGAAAGCGCCACGGAGGTCTCATTCTTCGTAGATTTCGACAGATTTTGGTGCGGATCAAAAACGGTTTCATGTAGTATTTCAAGGCCTGATGGCGGCCCCACGAACCAACGCAGGTGTGTGGAGTGTGTCCTGCTATGTGATAAACGCATACATTGGCACCGGAAATCTAAAAACTGGAAAAGTGGTAGTGCATTGAGCTCTTCTGAACGCGAAAAAAACCTGGTCTGATGGCACAAAAGGATAGTTTGGAGCGGAAGATTCGACGGGAGCGTTTGATCCTCGGAAACCTGCCCGAATTGTCGCAGCAGTTGCTGGAAATCTGTCGAGAGCGGGGGCGGTTGACGGTAGCT
>JAGRIK010000352.1 GCA_020443325.1 Halioglobus sp. | reverse complement strand
GCCGCGCCCTACGGCAGCGCCTCCATACTGCCGATATCCTGGGCCTATATCGCCCTGATGGGCGGCGCGGGCCTCACCGAGGCGACCAAGGTGGCCATCCTCAGCGCCAACTACATCGCCCACCGGCTGCAGGACCACTTTCCCGTGCTCTATACCGGCAGCAGCGGCAACGTCGCCCACGAGTGCATTCTGGATATCCGCCCCATCAAGGAAGCCAGTGGCATCACCGAAGAGGATATCGCCAAGCGCCTCATAGACTACGGTTTCCACGCCCCCACCATGTCCTTCCCGGTGGCCGGCACCCTGATGGTGGAACCCACCGAATCCGAATCGCTGGAGGAACTGGACCGCTTCTGCGACGCCATGATCGCCATCCGCGAGGAGATCACCGCGGTGCAGGAGGGCAAGCTGGATGCCGCGGACAACCCCCTGGTCAACGCACCCCATACCCTGGCGGACGTGGCCGCCACCGCCTGGGAACACCCCTACTCCCGCGAGCTGGCCGCCTATCCGGTAGAGTCCCTGCGCCGCTACAAGTACTGGTCACCCGTCAACCGGGTGGACAACGTCTATGGAGACCGGCACCTGCATTGCTCTTGCCCGGCGGTGGATTCCTACCGGGTGGAGGCGGACTGACGACAGAGGTCAGCGTCATTCTGGCGCTGACCTCCTACGATAGCCTTGCGGCCAGATACCATGCGTTACTCCTGCGGCTTAATCAGGAATTTCTCGCCGGTCGCCTGTTTCGCGTAAACCGCGATGGCATCCAGTTGTAGCGCACCGGCCAGGGATACTTCGTGGGTATAGTGGCTGGCGAAGGTGGTTGTAATCTCGTCGGCCACGCGTTTACGCATGGCGATATTGGTCTCCGTGCCCAGTTTTCCCAACACGTTAAACAGCAGGAAGCCGTTGACGCCCCAGGCGAAGCCAAAGTTGCGGTTCAGGGTAATTGGCCCCCGGTCGAGCGCGCCGTAAATATAAACCTGCTTGTAGGTATCGGAGCCATACACACTGTGTTCGGTCATGTTGCGGGAGGCGGCAGCCTCCATACAAGTGAGAATATCGCTGGCCAATCTGCCCCCGCCGACGGGATCAAAGGCGATGGTTGCGCCGGTTTCGATCAGCGCTGCGGTCAGGTCGGCGTAAAAGCTGTCGCTGGTGGAATTGACAACGTATCTGGCCCCCTTCTCACGTAGCAGGGCTTCCTGTTCCGGCTTGCGGACGATATTGACCAGGTCAATGCCATCGGCAATGCAGATGCGGTTGAGCATTTGGCCCAGGTTGGAGGCAGCCGCGGCGTGGACGATGGCCTTGTGGCCTTCAGCACGCATGGTTTCTACCATCGCCAATGCAGTCAGCGGATTAACAAAGCTGGAGGCGCCTTCGGTTGCAGTCGTGCCCGGCGCCAGTTCCAGACAACTTTGGACATTGGCACGAAGATATTGCCGGTAGGTACCACCGCCAATCACCGCAACAGTTTTTCCCATCAGGCTTTGAGCGGCAGGGGAGGAGCCAGCCGCGACCACTGTACCAGCACCTTCATTACCCACCGGTATGGCTTTGCCAACCCGCGCTTTGACAGCACCCATGAATTTGGGCGGTACACCGGCACTGATTACCGGGCGATCAGCACTGCCGGATTGGCCGGCGGTAGTCATATCGGCCAAGCTAAACATTACACCCAGGTCAGAGGGGTTAATGGGCGCGGCTTCGATACGAACTACTACCTCATTCTCGCCGGGTTCGGGAATTTCGATTTCCCGCAGGGCAAGTTCCAGTTTGTTGTCTTCGGTAATGGTTGAAGTGAGTTGGATGTTGGTATCTGGCATTTTTTGCTCCTGCATAAACGTTAATTTGATCCGGACCCTCAAGCCCTGAAAGTGGATGCATTATTAATCCATTATAAATAGAGATATACGGGGCAAAATGGGGATCATTGTTGCTTTAAAGACAATAATTAGCCGGAAATAATAGCTATCAGCTCAGGATGAAAGGCTGGCCGGACAATCGCCCATCGATCTATAACCGGGGTCTGCCCCCGGTTGTGCTTAATTCATGGAGTCGATGAAGGCGCTGGCTTCGCTAATCGATTTTTCCATGTCGGCGATCAGCGTGGCGGTGGCCTGCTCGATGTTACTGAGCTCACCCCTCATCGCCCCTATCGCCCGGGCATTCAGGTTGTGTCGCAGGAACATCACCTGGTCTTTGAACATGACCAGTACCGGCTCCATGGACGCCTCTGCACGCTGCATGGCAGCGTACATCGTGTTGTACTCTGCCCTGGTTTCGCGCAGCAGAGTGCGGCTCTGCCTGGCCATCGAAGGGCTGGAAAACTCGCCTATTTCCTTTTCCCATTCAGCAAACAGATCTTCTGCCACAGAACTGACTGAATCTATTCGGTCTCTCACCTCGTCAGCATCGGCCTCGCAGCGTTTGTATTCGTCGTTGAGCTGATCGTAAACTTCCTCCAGTTCGCCCCCGTCGACATTCACCACACTGCGATACTTATCCAGTGCCGATACAAATTGCTCCTTGGCCTCTTCCTGGGCGCTCTGGGTATCGTCTATCCGGTCCACCAAGATATCCCGCTTTTCAATACCGAACTTTTCCATGGCGCTGTAGTAACTGCTGGAGCAGCCTGCCAGGGTCGCCAGCAATACAATACCCAGGCCTAGGCGCCGGCCATGGGAAGCGGGTAAAGAGGATGCCATTTTTTCTCGATCTCCTATTGAACAATCAGGGCGTTACCGCGCACGGCCTCAAAAAACCCAGGCTCCGCAGCCGCCATTGATGGGGCCAGACCTATTTCGGACCGGCGAGGTACCAAATGACAAGGCCGAGAACCGGCAGGACAATGATCAGCAGTGACCACAGGATTTTGGCGCCTACCGAGGCGCCGGAACCGATGACTCGCACGATGGCCCAGATATCCAGCACCAGGACAATGAAGCCAAGTATTCCCCCGATTTCCATATCGTTCTCCTTTTTCGCGACCAGTTCATTATAGGCGAGGATTGCACCACCAGGTAATTGTTGCACTTCCCCGGCCCTGTGCGGGACAACCGCTCGCCTGTGTTAACATCTCGCGATGCGCACCGTACTACTTTTTCTTTTGTGTTTCTCGGCCTCGCTGGCCTTCGCCCAGCGACACTTGACGACCCTGCCGGTCGGGTACGCCAACGCTGAACAACTTGTTGCTGTGATCAAACCCTATCTGTCTGAGGGCAGTTCCGTGAGTGTCTACCAGAATCAGCTGGTACTCAATGTCACGGCGGAAGAACTGGAAAAAACGCGTGAGCTGCTCAAACGCCTGGACATGGCCCCGAAGCAATTACTTGTGTCAGTCAAAACTGAAGGTACGGGTAGCGACAGCAATCGCGGGGTAAATGTCGATACTGTCATCAAGTCAGGCAATGTCGTCATTACCAACGGACAAGCAGCGCGCGGCAAGGACTCGCGGACCACGGTGCGCGTTGAGAATCGCAGCGGCAACGGCACAGACAACGGCAACCAGTCCGTCCGCGTCACCGAGGGGATGCCGGCGTACATCGGCACCGGCATGACTGCACCAGTACAGAGTTACAGCGTGGGCGCGGACGGCAGGCGTTATTATCAACAGGATTACGTCAATGCCAGTGCCGGATTCTATGCAACCACCTGGGTCAACGATGGTGTGGTGCGCGTCAGCATTGACCAGAGCAATGACAAGCTGCAGGGCCAGACGATCGCCACGCAACAACTGCAGTCAGAAGTCAGCGGTAGGCTCGGTGAATGGCTACCCATGGGGGAACTGAATGACGCGGCGAGCCTACACAGTAGTGGGATCGGTTCGGTCGTACAATCCAGTCAAGCCCGCACAACCCGCTTGTACATCAAAGTCGACGCACTGGAATAAGTATCGCTGGCACGGGTGCAGTCCCAGCGCGTATCGCGCCAGCAGGGGATTATTCAGTACCCGACCCTGAGAATCTCGCTTCCGGTTCGCACGAGCTCTTCGGCATGGCAGCTGACCGTTCTAGCAACCGGGAAGCTGGAAAACAGGAATGCAACATACAGTCTGAATTGGGTGGTGTTCTGGTGCGGCCCAACACCCGGCCCGATTCTGCCGACCCGCAATGTCTGCTACTATCGGACCCGAACAGCTGCCGGGGTGGATTGTTCCGCTTCACGCCAGGTGGCCCGGTTAGATTGCCACCACAAGGGGAGACACGAGATGCTGGGTTTCAGAGCTTTTATGGCCATCATTTTCATTGCCATTCTCGGGTACACAGCTATCACGATTTCCAACCATGGCTGGAACCTGCTACCCATTTTCTTCGGCGATATGCTGGCTATGACATGGCCGGGGCAATTCAATTTTGACTTCATGGCCTTTCTGATGCTGTCGGGTTTGTGGGTGGCCTGGCGCCACAACTTTTCCATGGGCGGCCTGGCGCTGGGCGCGATCGCCTTCCTGGGGGGCATGCTGTTCCTTTCTTTGTACCTGATTATCGCAAGCACGGCAGCCAAGGGGGACGTACGGGAACTGCTCATGGGCAGGCACCGGGCTGCCAGCCAGAGCCCGGCGCCTTAGATCCGTATGGAACACAAACTACCCAGCGGCAAACGGGCCGGCCTGCTACTGTTCTGCCTGGTGATCGCGGCGGCGATCGCCTGGTCGGGATTGCTGGAAGATTTCTCCGAGGACTACGTCAACCGGGCCTTCGCCGGGGCGGGGCTGATCTACGCCACCGCCCGCGGCATCAATGGCCTGGTCTCGGTGTTGCAGGGCACCGAGCTGGATGTGGTATTTGTCACCGTTGCCATCGGCGAGGCGCTGGACCCGATCAATGATCTGATAGAGCGCTTTTCGGATTTCATCCTGGTGGCGCTGGGCTCCCTGGCCCTGCAAAAAATACTGTTGGGACTGGTGTCCCACACCCTGTTCAACACCCTGCTCACCGCGCTCGCCGCGGGTGTCGCCTATACCCTGCTGCGTCGCGACCGCAGCCTGTACAAGCCCCTGTTCCAGGCCTTCCTGGTCACCGCCTTCCTGCGTTTCTCCCTGGGCCTGGTCGTACTCGCCAACAACTGGGTGGACAGCACCTTCCTGCAGGAACAGGACCAGCAGCGCCACGCGGCCATGGAATCTTTCCAGGGGGAACTGCGCGAAGCCAGTGCCCTCGCCGGCGCCAGCGACTCCTTTG
>JAGRIK010000351.1 GCA_020443325.1 Halioglobus sp. | reverse complement strand
TGTCGATCACGACCTCTGCCCCACCTATGTCGAGGTCAGTGCGGGTCGCAGTCCTGGCGGGTGCGAATATTACCTGCCGCTGTTTTTCGACGAGTGCGCGACGCTGTTCGATTATTTGCCGCGCGACAGCGCCATCATTACCACGGGCGACCATCACGGCGCTGCACAGCACTTCTGGAATGAGGTCAACACCCGCTTCGATGAATACGGTATAGACCCGCGGCATCCGTTTCTACCACCCAGGCAGTGTTTCACGCCCGTTGAGGAGTTGTACCAACTGTTCAAGCAATTTGCGGTCCTGGAACTGCGCCACAACCCGGATGCGGCTGTGCACCACAAAACGACTGTCCAGACCCCTCCTAGCCTAGCTACCGACCACCCTGCGGATTCGCCAACCGCCAATCTCGTGCGCTTCCTTGAATCGCACCGCGGGCCGGTGCTGCTGTGCGCCGAGTCGGCTGGCCGTCGGGAAATCCTGCTGGAATCGCTGCGCGAGCACCAACTCGTGCCGCCTGAAGTGGCCAACTGGCACGAGTTTGTGACATCGGGGCTGGCGTTTGCGATCGCCACCGCGCCCCTTGATCGCGGCCTGTATTTCGGGCCAGGGCAGCCGACGCTGGTTTGTGAAGCGCAACTCTTTGGCAACCGCGTAGCCCAGCGCCGTCGGCGCAAAAGTAGCGGAGACGAGGCGCAGGCAAATGCGTTCAAGGCGCTGAATGAGCTGCGTGAAGGGGTGCCTGTCGTGCACCTTGAGCACGGCGTGGGCCGCTATATCGGGCTGCAAAAACTCGATGTGAATGACCAGGAGTTCGAGTTTCTCGCGCTGGAGTATGCCCAGGGTGCCAAACTGTATGTGCCGGTCGCATCCCTGCACCTGATCAGTCGCTACAGCGGCAGTGATCCGGAACTGGCGCCCCTGCATAAGCTGGGGTCTGACCAGTGGGAAAAAGCGCGTCGCAAAGCGAGTGAGAAAGCCAACGATATTGCGTCGCAGTTGCTGGAGGTGTACGCCCGCCGCGAGGCACGCCAGGGTTTCGAGTTTGCAGCACAGGACCATGACTATGCACAATTCTGTGCCGCCTTCCCGTTTGAGGAGACTGCGGACCAGGACGCCACGATTCGCGCCGTCCTGGAGGACATGCACAGCCCCAGGGTGATGGACAGGCTTATCTGTGGCGATGTGGGGTTTGGCAAGACCGAGGTAGCGCTGCGCGCCGCATTCGTCGCAACGAGCAACCGGAAGCAGGTTGCCGTCCTCGTTCCGACCACGCTACTCGCGCAGCAGCACTATAATTCGTTCAGCGACCGTTTCGCCGACTGGCCCGTCACCGTGGAGGTCGTGTCGCGTTTTAAATCCACGAAAGAAACCAATGAAGTGATGCGCCGCGCAAAAACCGGCGACATCGATATCCTGATCGGCACACACAAGCTGTTGCAAAGCGATTTTCGTTTCAAGGATCTCGGCCTGCTCATCATCGACGAGGAGCACCGCTTTGGTGTCAAACAGAAGGAAGTCATCAAGGCCCTTCGCTCGGAGGTCGATATACTGACGCTGACCGCCACGCCCATTCCCCGCACGCTCAACATGGCACTGGGAGGCATGCGTGACCTCTCCATCATCGCCACACCACCGGCGCGCCGCCTGTCGATCAAGACGTTTGTGCGCGAACACAATATCGCCCTCGTGAAAGAGGCTGTTTTGCGCGAGACCCTGCGCGGCGGCCAGGTCTACTACCTGCACAATGAGGTAAAAACCATTGAGGAGACAGGCCGCAAGCTGCGCGAATTGTTACCGGGGCTGAGCATAGCCGTTGCTCACGGGCAAATGCGGGAAACAGAGCT
>JAGRIK010000350.1 GCA_020443325.1 Halioglobus sp. | reverse complement strand
CGCACCCTCCCAGGGAAAAATAAACACCGGGCGCTTATCGTCGGGATGCAGCAGGGAGAGGGAATCAGTCACAGGTAATTTGTGCTGCGGCAGTACCAGGTGACTACCGCGCAGCGGGCGAATCCGTTTCTCCGGGTTCACCTCATTGCGCAGCCTGTCTGCCCAGGCACCCGTGGCGTTGATAACCGCCTTGCACCGCACTTCACACTGCGCGCCGCTCTCGACATCCCGCAGCACCACACCGGCCACCTGCCCCTCATGCTTGATAAGCGATTGCGCCCGCGTGTAGTTGATCGCCGTGCCGCCGGCTGCGATGGACTCCTGCAACACGCGCAGCACCAGTCGGGCATCGTCGGTGACCGTATCGGTGTAATACATCGCGCCGGTCAGGCCATCAATGCTGACGCCGCTGTAGTGCTTTGCAAGACTCTCCTTGCTGAAATAGCGATGGTCCTTGATGCCCGCCAGCTTGTCGTACAACCACAACACCAGGCTGAACGGGAGGCGGCCGGGAAACACACCTTTACGCAACGTGAAATGGTAACCCATCCGTTCAATCAGCCCCGGGGCTTCACGCAGCAATCGCTCGCGTTCGCGCAGTGAATCCCGGGTCAGCTTGATATCGCCATGGGAGATATAGCGCAGCCCGCCGTGCACCATTTTGGAGGAGCGACTGGAAGTGCCCCAGGCATAATCCCGCTGCTCAACCAACAGTGTTTTAAGCCCGCGACGAGCGGCCTCGCGCAAAACGCCTGCACCGATTATGCCGCCGCCGACCACGACAAGATCCCAGTCCTGGTCACTCTCCTGCAGCGACTGCCACAGCGTCTCGCGGTGGGTAAAGCCGAGCTGTTCCGCACTCATTGTCGTGCCCCGCCGTGACGTGACGAATTCAAGGCAGCAATTTCCCGGGGTTCATCTGTTGCTCGGGATCAAACAGCGTCACCACGCTTCGTATAGCCTCGATACCCAGTTCGCCTTTTTCGGCCTGTAGATATTTTGCGTGATCCTTGCCGACGCCGTGCTGGTGGCTGATGGTCCCACCAAAGCGCACAATGGCCTCGGCACCGGCGGCCTTGAGCTTCTCCCACCGCGCGAGTGTTTCTTCGTAACTGCTACCGCAACGGAAAATGTAGGTGGTATACACACTGGAGCCCTGCCCGTACATATGTGACAGGTGCGTAAACGCGTGCACCTTCTCCCCTTCATCCGCCAGCGCATTGGCTATATCGCTTTGAATGCCCTCTGCGGCATCCGCAACCCGCACCCAGTCAATCGCCGTCTCCATAGTATCGACGGCATAACCGGCATCCCACAGGCCATGGCGCAAATAGGGAGAGCGAAAACGGCTGTGCTCCCACTTCTTGCCCAGCGCCGGGCCTGCACCAACGCCGCCATGGCGTTTCGCGATCTGGCGAGTAAGGCGCAGGGCCGCAGTACACTGCGCCTTCGACCCGGTGACGCCAAACGTAAACATCACCTTGTCGCCGGCGACACCGCGCTTCTTCAGGTACCATTCCAACAGCGCAATAACCCTCGCGCTGCCCGCCAGTTTGAGCTGCGTGAATGTCTCCATCTGGTTGCTCAGGCGCATCATGGACAGCTGCATTTTGCTCTGCACAATCTCCCTCACCGCGCCCAGCGCGATCTCCCATGAGGGAAAGAACAGGACATGAAACGCCTCGTGTTCGGGCAGCGGCGTAACCCGCGCCTTCACTTCGGTAATGATGCCGAGCCGGCCTTCAGTCCCCAGGAAAAACTCCCGCAGGTCCGGCCCCGCCGACGTTGCAGGAAACGTGGGGATGTCCAGCGTGCCCTTCAGCGTTTCTATGCGACCGCCGGCAAACATCTGCTCTATGCGGCCGTAGCGCATGGACTGCTGGCCGCTGGAACGACTAGCGACCCAGCCGCCGATCGTCGACAGCTCCCATGACTGCGGGTAGTGCCCGAGGGTATAGCCCTGCGCCGACAGTTGCGATTCCACCTGTGGCCCGATCGTACCGGCACCGAATGTCGCGATCTGGCTCTTCCTGTCCAGTGCCATCAACTTGTTCATGCGGGTCATATCGATGGTCAGCACGGGGCGCCCGGACTTTTCCGGGTTGATATGTCCGACAACCGAGGTGCCACCGCCATAGGGGATCACATCGATCTGGTGCGCCTGTGCATGCTGCAGCAAGGCGCGCACCTCGTCGCTACATTCCGGAAACGCGACGGCATCCGGACAAACGCCCGGTTGACCACTGCGCAGCGCCAGCCAGTCTGGCAGGCTCTGCCCACGGGCGTGGCGCAGGCGCTCCTCGGCATCGATACTATAGAGACTGTTTTCCGGCAGGCGCGATTCGGGAACCGTCGCCAGCGCCTGCTCAAGGCTCGCATCCTGCAGGCGCGCGGCTTTTCCAATCAATCCTTCCAGGAAACCCAGCGCGGAGCGGCTCAGTTCGTAGTCGAGATCATTGCTGTCATCGCCCCAGCCATTCCAGCGTTTCATTCGTCGCGCCCTGTTTCGTTGTCACTCATCAGTCGTCACTTCTATCTGGAAAGTAATAAGGCGCTCCATTATAGGAGGCCTCCACGAATGAAACCATGTATTCTTGCCTCGCAGACTTACAGGGACGATCAACTCATGACCACGCGCTACCTGGTAAACACGCTATTCGCGGTGCTATTGCTGCAAGCTTGCTCCGATACTTCTGACTCCAACAGGTTCCAGGCACCACCCTCATCGCTGACGGTGGTCCCGGCAGCGGCACCGGAAGGTGCGCCGGGCGAAATGCGCTCCCTCACGTTCCGTGTAACGCTGACCGAGCCGCAGCCGACTGCGGTAACGCTTAATTACCGCACCAGTGCTGGCACTGCAACCGCAGGCGAAGACTATCTCGACACCGCAGGAGATATCACGATTCCCGCTGGTGCAATCGAAGGTCATATTTCAGTGGACATGTTGGGAGATGCCGAGGAGGAAGCGGCGGAGACCTTCACGCTCGCGATCGGTATCAGCGGTAATGCCCAGGCCACCGCCACCGCGATTACCGGCACGATCGCCAACGATGACTCCGCATGCGATGCGCCTTTTTCCAAGGACCCCAACCCCTGGCTGGTGCACGGCGGCGATCCGCTGAATTTCGCGCACCGCGGCGGCGTGACTGACTTCCCGGAAAATACGCTGTATGCCTATGCCGAGGCTGCCCTGGCCGGCGCGGATGTGCTGGAGATGGATGTCTACCAGACCGCTGACAATCAGCTGGTTATCCTGCACGACCTGACGGTTGACCGCACCACAAAAGGCACGGGAAACGTGGCTGACCTGACACTGGCAGAACTGCGCGCGCTCGACGCCGCGTACTGGTTCGTGACGGGTGCGGGTACGCCGCACGACCGACCTGCCGAGGACTATGCATTCCGCGGTATCGCCACGGGTGACAAGCCACCGCCACCCGGATACAGCGCAGAGGATTTCCGTATTCCCACGCTGGAGGAAGCGCTGGCCCGATTCCCCCATAATCTGATCAACCTGGAACTCAAGCCCGACCTGGACGGCAGCGGGGACTACGAGCAACAAATGGCGAATCTGCTGCAACGCTACGGCCGCTACGGCGACCTGATTGCGGGCTCGTTCATCGATGAGGTCACGAACAACTTCAAGGCAGTGGCGCCCTGCGTCTACAGCTATCTGCCGCTCGGGCAGGGCCTGGAACTATTCACGCAGTATCTCATCACCGGCACGGTGCCGGACCTGCCGGAGCACATCACGGCCCAGATACCTCCCGACGCCAGTCAGATCGGGGAACAGATTCCCGGCGACGACCCTATCCCGATCGTCACCCCCCAACTGGTTGAAGCGCTTCACGGCGTCAACCTGGCGGTGCAGGTGTGGACCATCAATCGCTGCGAGGAAATGCTGCGCATGATGGACATGGGGGTGGACGGCATCATGACCGATAAGCCCCTGCTGTTGGAATCATTGCTGGCGCAGCCGCGGGGTGAGCGGCGTTGCGAATGAGGCGGCAGTCGCAGAAGAAACCTCGCGCCGGCCATTGTAAAAGTCCAGCAGCAGCGACTCACCCTGATACCGGATGGTGATGTTATCCGGCTTTCTTTGCGCCTGTGCGTAGGGGGAGTCGAAACGGGGATACTCCAAGTCCTGCACAATGCCATCAATCTGGAACTCACCCTGGAAGCGTAACTCCAGCAGTCGCTCGCCAGAGTGATACGTCAGCTTGCCATTGTCATAGCTGACCTGATTGGATTTGATGCGCGCAATAAATGCCTCAAACTCACCATCGGCGGCGCGACTACCCGCCTCAAACACCCAGTAGGTATCAGTGCCTGGCTGGACCAGATCATCAGTTGTACCCTCGGCATAATGCAGCGGATTACGTGCGATGAAAGCACCGTAGGTTTGCCCGACGCGGCCAAAGGCATAGCGGCCGTCGAGACGCACTTCATCAAACCGCTCGCTGGGGAAATGCGCATGGGTATAGTCCTGGATACTCTTTTCCATGAAGCCTTTCTTATCGGGGATGCGATACACATTGAGCACCACGTTGCGGTCCTGTACAACATGCGGCAGGCGTCCGCTGCCCACCCAGTAACCCGGGGAGCCGGACAGCGCACCTTTTTCAGATAACGGTTTCGCCGGATGCGTGGTGAATACGCTCACATCCCTTGAGAGTAGCGCGTTCCATAAATGCTGCTGATCACCGTAGGTTCCCGGGTGATAGGCCTGGGCGGATGCGAGCATATAGTCAGGCGTCTTGAAGGTATAGGTATTGGCGCGCTGTATCGCGGTGCCATTGGTCACTGGATTGAGCCAGCGGCTGATCGGTGGCAGGAGGCCCGTCTTTGTCAGGATAGTGAGATTGAATGAATTTAAATCATGCAGGAACTCATTGGAGAACATCTGGTTCTGTTGCAAAAAGGCCATGGTAGTATCGATAACCTCCTCGTTACTGAACGCCTCCATAGCCAACTGCATCATGATCTGGCGATCCTCCAACCCAATCAGGTCCTCACCGGCCAGCTCGTCCAGATCGAGACCCGTTGACGCTTTTATCACTACGTCCCGCTGGTCATCCGCACCAATGGCCCTTATCACGGGCGGTACCTGGTAGTTGTTGATGTAGATAAAATTCAAATCCATGCCGGTGCGCTCACTGGGTTCATCGCCCCATCGGGTGGGATCCCAGATGCTGTCGATCACCGCGCGCATTTCGTTCTTCTCCGGGAATCTTTTGCCATCTCCATACATGCGACCGCTGGAGGATATGAAGTTGCCCCGATAAGACTGAGTCGCCACGTCGTAAAGCAACAGATCAAGGATGATCTGCGCCTTCACAACGATCTCCTCGTCTTCAGCGAAATCAATAAGGTTCGACAGCGGCGCGATATCTTCAACGTAGTAGGTGTTGGAGTACCACTCAGTAAATCCGTAGAGCCAGCGCTGCTCAAGCCAGATCAGTATACGCTCGCGCGCCAAGGCCTGGTGATCGCGCCCGGTCTGCCCCGTATTCGGGAATATTTCATCAGGCCAGTACTGGCCGGCGAGGTACTCCGATGCTGCGAACAACAACTGGTGATTCTCCGACCAGTAACACATGCTGTCAGAGCCGGGTTGATCCATCCAGTATTTGAACTCGATGAAGGTATCCCGAATAGTCTCGTAATCTTCAGGCGTAAGCGCCTCGCGGTGCTCATAGAGAATTCGCGCAAGGCTCTGCAGGCGAAAATCGGAGGTGTCGAAGCGGTGACCGACGTAGGTCTGGCTATCCCTGAGAATCGATACATCGTAGGGCCTGCCATTTTCCAGATCACGCAGTACCGCATCGTTTTTGACATTGAGCGAGAGACTGCTATCACGCGCCGGAATGCGTTCCAAACCTGCGTTACGAACGACCTCATATGCCGTGAGCGCGCTCACCAACAGGAGAATCAGCAGACCAAACTTGAGTATTTTCGCCATGGTGCTCCAGGCTAGATGTGGCCCTTCATGTGGCCCTTCAAACAAGTAGCCGTTTCGTGGATAGGATCAGGGCAAGCCCTCGAGACCGGGTAATGCACTCTCGACTAACGGTGATGTCTCGACGCGCAATTAGACCTTGGTAATCGCGACAACTCAAGTTCAAGCGATTCGAAAACGCTGTTCGCCGGGTTTCACGCGGCCTGCGCATAATGCGCCACCTCCTTGCTGATGCGGTCAGCGCCAAGTCCTGCAATTGCTCAAATATTGCCCCTTTTGAGAAGAATGCCTATTTGCTTCTCATTTTTGGCACTTTCTGAATTCGGTAAGCGCAGGCTCTATCCAGGGGCATTTCCGGCCCTGGCCTCTCCCACCGCGCACTATCAAAAACAACCTAACTCTATGTTTATATTGATATATTCAAGTAATACTGTATATTTAACCAGTACTTTTTAAGACAGAACAGGACTCCCCTATGGACCAACTCCCTGCTCCCTCCACTCCCCCAAATGCCCGCAATCTAGCCACACTGGAAGACGAAATCACCGAACTCGCCGCACACCTCAACGCCGCGACCTACCGCTTGCTGACACTCATCCGCGAATTCGACGAACGCCACGGCTGGAGCGGCGCCGGCATGAAATCCTGCGCGCACTGGCTCAACTGGAAATGCGGCATCGCGATGGGCGCAGCGCGCGAGAAAGTACGCATCGCCCACGCGCTTAATGACCTGCCGCAAATCAGCTCTGCATTACGCGGCGGCAAAGTCAGTTTCTCCAAGGTGCGCGCAATGACCCGCGTCGCCACGCCACAGAACGAGGATTACCTGCTGATG
>JAGRIK010000349.1 GCA_020443325.1 Halioglobus sp. | reverse complement strand
TGCGACCGTAGTGGGCACCACGGATCTGGACCATTCGGATGATATCGACCAGGAGGCGAGTATCTGTGAGCAGGAGTTGGACTACCTCCTGCAAATCGTACAGCTGATGTTTCCCAGTCGCGGCATTACCCGCGACGATATTATTTCAACCTGGGCGGGCGTCCGTCCGGTTATCGGTTCCGATAAATCCACCGACCCCTCTAAGGAGCGTCGCGATCACGCCGTCTGGGTCGATGGCGGCCTGGTCACTGTCAGCGGCGGCAAGCTCACGACCTTTCGCCTGATCGCGCTGGACGCTCTGGCCGCAGCGGAGCCGGCGCTGGGTAAATTTTCCATTCGGGAAGGCAGTGACGCCATTTTCCAGGCACCATCCGTTAGCGCCGACCAGCTCGGTATTGCCGACAGGCAGTGGGCGCAACGCCTCATTGGCCGGTATGGCAACCATGCCCTGGCGCTGGTGCGCGGCGCGGGAGCAGACGAGTTGCAGCCAATAGACGGTACGCAATTCTGCCTCGCGGAGTGTCGCTGGGCCGCGCGTTACGAGGCGGTGCAACACCTGGATGATTTATTGTTGCGCCGCACGCGCCTGGGCTCGCTGTTGGCAAAGGGTGGTGAAGCGCTTTTCCCGGCACTGCAGGCAATCTGCGAGACCGAATTGCACTGGGACAACGATCGCTGGCAGGCCGAGGAAGCGCGGTATCGGGATATCTGGCGTAAGCACTATTACCTGCCAACGGCGTAATTACCTTCACGGGACAGGTCATGGAAAATAACAAGCCCTATGTTCTGGCCATCGACAACGGGACGCAAAGCGTGCGCGCGCTGGTGTTTGATCTCGATGGACAACTGGTAGCCAAAAGCAAGGTCGATATCGAACCCTACTTCTCGGACCAGCCCGGCTGGGCAGAACAGCATGTAGAGTATTTTTGGGAGAAGCTGTGCGAGGCCTGTAACGGGCTGTGGCCGCAGTTGGATTTCCCCAGAAGCGCCATCAAGTCGGTGGCACTCACGACGCAGCGTGCTACGGTGGTTAATCTCGATGGCGAGGGCAAGCCTCTGCGCCCGGCCATCATCTGGCTGGACCAACGGCTGGAGAGCAAGCTTCCCGGTATGGGTATCTGGGGTGCACTGCTGGCACTGGCGGGTGAGAGTGAAACAGTCCGTTTCTTCCGCAGCCAGGCCGAGTCGCACTGGATCAAGAACCAGCAACCGCAGATCTGGGAGAAAACCGAGAAACTGCTGTTGCTCTCGGGTTATCTCACCTACAGGCTGACGGGTAAGTTTGTCGATTCAGTGGCGAGCCAGGTCGGTTATATTCCCTTTGATTTCAAGCGCCATAAATGGGCCGGTCCGCTGGACTGGAAGTGGCGCGCACTGCCGATCAAGCGCAAACAGTTGCCCGAACTCGTGCCACCGGGGTCGCCACTGGGGGTGATTACCGCGCAGGCGGCACAGCAAACCGGTATCCCGGAGGGCCTGCCGCTCATTTCCGCCGGTGCCGACAAGGCCTGCGAAGTACTTGCATCGGGTTGTCTCACCCCGGATACGGGCAGCCTCAGCTATGGCACGACGGCAACCTATAACAGCACCAATACGCGTTACATAGAAACGATCAAGCATGTGCCTGCGTATCCGGCGGCGATGCCAGGTGCCTATAACTCCGAGACCATTGTGCAGCGCGGCTACTGGATGGTGAACTGGTTCAAGCGTGAGTTTGGATTGCACGAAACGCGTCTGGCGGCCGAGCTTGGCGTGGAAACAGAGACCTTGTTTGACGACCTGCTGAAACAGGTGCCCGCCGGCGCGATGGGTCTTACCGTGCAACCCTACTGGTCGCCCGGCGTTCGCATTCCCGGTCCGGAAGCCAAGGGAGCCATTATCGGTTTCGGCGATGTCCACACGCGAGCCCATATCTACCGCGCGATCATTGAGGGCCTGACCTACGCGTTGCGCGAGGGCAAGGAGCGACTGGAGAAACGCAGCGGCCACAGCATCACAACATTAAAAGTATCCGGTGGTGGCTCACAGAGCGATGAAGCCATGCAGATTACCGCGGATATTTTTGGCCTCGCGGTTGAGCGTCCCCATACGTATGAAACCTCTGGCCTCGGTGCGGCGATCAACGCCGCCGTCGGTGTGGGTCTCTACCCCGATTATGCCGTGGCGCTTGAGCACATGACGCATAAGGGAGAGGTGTTTGCGCCTATCGCGGAAAACGTGGCGATATACGACAGGTTGTACAAGGAGGTTTATCTCAAAATGTACGACAGGTTGAGCCCGCTGTATGGGTCGATTCGTGAAATCACGGGCTATCCGTTTTAGAGCCGTTTTAGATAGTTGGCCGTTACTCCCGCGCCAGGAAATGTGCCAGCGCTTCGATCTGTTCCTGCCGCAGTGGTTGGCTCAGCTTGGCATCGCTGTTGAGTGAGGACCACTGTGGGTGGGCGCGGGATTTTTGCAATGCGTCCGGCAGTTTACCTTCCCGCCAGGTCTTGTCTGCCGCAGGCATCTCGACCTTGATACTGTCCATCGCCGCGTGGCCCCGGGCGTCCATGGCCTGCACCAGTTGCCGCTGGCGCAGGGCGAGCAGGCGCAGCACAGAATCATCGACCGTCAATTCGCGGCGGCCCTTCAACTTGCCGAGCAGGCGGTTGCCATAACTGCGTGCCGTTTGTAATGCGCCGCCCGCAATAGCGCCCGCCAGCGCGGCGGTGCCCAGCGTCAGGCCGCCGACCAGGATGTCTACTCCTGCCCCGGCCGCTGCCCCCGCCGCAATACCACCACCGACTTTGACACCCAGTTGCTTCAGTGTTTCCGGGTTGAACAAATCATCGCCCCAGCGCCCATCCAGCAGCGGCAGTTCGGCGGCGGCAGCGTCATCCGGACGAAAGGCGTAGAGTTTTAGCAGGGCTTCGACGCAGCGCTGTTCGCGTTGTCGGATGGCCTTGCGCAACGCATCAACCGCCTGTTTTTCCGCCGCCTCGTTGCTCTTGACGCTGTGCCGATAGGCGGCGCAGTCGATCAGCAGTTCGGCGATCAGGAGGCTGGCGCTGGCGCGGCGTTCCTGGCGTTGTGCGTCGTGATTGCGGACCAGCCGTGCCAGTTGCTCGCGCGCATCTTCCAGCAGCAGCGCCAGACTTTCATAGAGCCGCTGCTCGCCATCCTGTGGCGGTGCCACGCTGTCAAAACGGACGAGGGCATGCAGTCCCAGGCGGGCCAGTGCCTCGCGCCACTCCGGCTCGCGCTGACCCGCGCTGCTGACGAAGTTGAAGATCGGTAGCAAGGGTTTGCCGCAGCTGGCGAGCACCGAGAGTTCATCCCGGTACTTGGCGAGTACCGGTTCGCGTGCGTCGATCACATAGAGTCCCGCGTCTGAGGCGAGAAGCTGGCGCAGCACCTTGGCCTCCTGCTCGAAACGCTGGCGCGCCTCGCTGCCTTCCAGAAAGCGGGCGATGCGCGCGGGACCGTCGAGGCGTTCGCCGGGGCGATCAAGGCGCTCCAGGTAGTCGAGCAGGGCAATTGCGTCTTCCAGTCCGGGGGTGTCGTAGAGTTCCAGCAGTGCTTCACCTTCTACCGACAGGCGGGCGCCCTCCACATGGCGTGTGGTGCTGGGCCGATGCGAGACCTCGCCGAAGCCGACGTCGCGGGTCAGGGTGCGCAGCAACGAGGTTTTGCCGACATTGGTGTGGCCAACCACAGCGAGTGTCAGGGGTTTATTCACTGCCGCTCTCCAGCCAGTGCAGTGGCGCGCTGTCGGCGAACGGCAGGCCCAGTTGCCGGAGGGCTGTATGCCAGTCGCCAACCCGTTCGGCGTCCAGTGTCTGGTCGGGTGGTGCCTGGAGCAACCAGATTCGGGTCGCGACAGCATTGCGCGCCAGTTCGGCGATCAGTCCCAGGCTACCGCGATCCGGTGAGCGGCGTGGGTCACAGGCAATCGCCAGGCGGGCAGGTGGAAAGCGCGCCATCTGTTCCAGAAGTTTTTGCCGGGATTCACGGTTGTCCAGGATGCCGGCATCCACCACCTCGGTCGGTAACTCAGGCGGCCAGGGCTGTTCGTTGTCCAGCTCGATGCCGACCAGAACGGCGCCCGTGCCGGCCTGTTCGGCACCCCCCGCTTGTGCGCCGGGGAGCAGATCGGGAGCCGCGTCATTGACGCCGAGGCGCTCGCTGCTGGGCATCAGTCGTTCGCGTAGCTGGGCATAGCCGGGCAACGTCAGGTCCAGCCCGAGGCTTCGGCGGCCGCGTTGCCAGCACCACAGGCAGAGACTCGCCAGCAGCAGGCGCGGCACAATGCCGTACACCAGCAGTACACCTACCAGCCATGCGGCCCATGCCTGACGGGCGTTCTCTATATTCAGGGCCGCGTCGCCGCTGGCGCGAATCATCTCCGGTGTGGGCACGTTGAAGCCCATCCAGGCGGGTAGCGCGCCCAGTGCCTGGGTGAAAATGACAAAGGTGTCGCTGTGCAAAATGGTGGTTTCCCATACGAAGCCATAGCGTCGTGTCGCCATCAACATCAGCAGGAACAGCAGTGCGCTCAGCAGTGCCAGCACCCATACGGAGTGCGTGATAAGGCCAATGCCCCAGCGGTTCAGGTGCCGTCGCTGCAGCAACAGTAGCAGCGCGGGTGCCAACTGCGCGGTCCTGGCGTCGCGTGCCAGCTTGCCGCTGAGCCACAACCACAGGCGCCCCAGGTTAGCGTTCTGCTCACCGGTAAAAACCAACCCCAGCCCCCAGCCGACAAGCATGAGCAGGTTCAGGCCGAGCAAGCTGCCCAGGGCCCAGAACACATTGACGGGGTGCTCTCCGTTGCCAAGCGCTGCGAACGCAAGGCCCGCACCGCTGATGAGCGCCAACACGACCAGTGCGAGCAGTGCCAGGCGAGCGCCCTGCAGCCAGTGACCCATCGCGTCCAGCAAGCCATCGCGCTGCGCCAGCCAGACAGCGCGGTGCTGCAGGCGGTTGAGCAGGTCACCACCGCTCGTCCTTGCACGGCGATTGGCCTCAACGTCCTCAAGCGGGCCGGCCTGTTCTTCACGCAGGCGCACGGCTTCGGTAAGCCAGAGACGCTGTAGTGGTGTTGGTTCTATCACGCGATGTCCTGTGTCGGGCTGATTCGTGGAGGGAATATTACCAAGTGTTTTCGCTGTTAACGGGGTATAAGCGACCCTATAATCACCAAATCCCTCTCATCTGACAATGTGTTATGGAGAATTAGAACATGAAAAAGTTAGCTCTATCCCTGGCAGTTTCGACACTGGCGATGTCTGCGTCGGCAATGGACCCGCTGCCTCCGGAAGCTGGGTTTTCGGGCTTTCTTGCTCTGGGTGCCGCGGGCGGACAGGTCGAGTCAAATTTCCTGGCTGAAGTTGTGAGCATCGACCTGAGTAATGATGACATCTATGTCTACGATTCTCCCGACCAGACCGACATCATTATTCCCAGTTTTGGCTACAACCTCGGTTATACCTTTGCCAACAAAAAGACCCGGATCTATGCGGGTACGGCGGTAGAGGATTCACTGGATTTTTCCACCAACACTGTGTTGGCCGTGCGACATGACTTTGATTCGCTCGGAAATATCGAGTTGGCGGGTCTGGCGCCAGGCGTAGCCAAAGTTGAAGTGTGGGAAGACCCCTATCTGCTCGGTTCAAACCGCAGCAGCACCGAACGCTCTACCAGCGGTGGTCGCCTTACCTGGGATAAGATATTTGGTACCGGTCTGGAATTTATCGCAAACGCCAGGAAAGTGGATATCGATCACGAGCGCAGCGGAGACAGCCTTAATTACCTGACACCCGAACAGCGAAAATTACTGGATCGCGAGGGCGATGTAAGTCGCTATGAGTTGGGATATATGTTCAATTTCGGAGATGGCCTCTCAGTACGCCCCAGCGCCGCATATATCGATCGCGACCTGGACGGCAATGCCATGGCCCAGGATGGCTACGAACTCGGCGTTAGCCTGGTTTACGATGCGGGTAAATACGTATGGTTGAACAGGGCTGTTTACCAGGATCTGGACGGCGACGACGTGAACCCGATTTTCAATGAGACCAATGACGCGAACATTTATGTTCTGGCCAGTGAAGTGCGTGTTCCGGATCCCTTCGGTTGGGAGAACTGGTACACCACCGTGGGTGTTCAATGGGCTGACAACCAGGCCGACATCGACTTTAACAAAAGCACTGTCGCGATGTTTTCAGCGCAGATCGGACGTCGTTTCTAGGACGTAGTCGAGCAACCGAAGCCCCGGCAGCCAACTGCCGGGGCTTTTTTATTGCCCGCTCTCCAGGGTTAGCGCAGCCGCAGCGCAACGGATGTAGCGCCCGGGTTATCCTTCGCGCCGTCAATCAGCTTGAGCAATACGGGCAACAATGCCGCCGTCTTCAGATCAATGTCGGGATCGTTGTTTACAAAATGGTCGATACCCACCGCCATGATGGTGTATCCCGGTGCCAGCGCATCGGTAATAAGCGTCAGCCCATCGTTGGGCCCCTGTGCTTTCAGTATGCTGTAGAACAGGCTCCCCATGTCACTTACCTGCCCGGAAAACGGGATCCCGATATAGTTCACGATGGTCAGCTGGGGCGGTGGTAAAAAGTTCTGGTAACGCGATGTACTGCGGGACTGGCTGAGGCTTAGCAGGTCGTCGTAATTCCAACCCTCAAAAAATACCACGGCTCGTAGCAGCCAGGAGTTCGGCCATGTCAGGAACGTGTCGATAACAGGACTGCCCCTTAGCACGCCGCAGATATTGAGCCAGCCCACCAGTAACGGGTTGTTGGCGACCGCCGGATCATTCAGCGCCATTGCCACAGTGGGGCCACCGGAACTGGCGCTCACCAGGATGATTTTTTTGCCCGAACGAAAATGCTGTAGCAGAGCGGCGACCAGAATGTCTGCGCCGCTCTCGACCGAACCGTTGTCCTCGACCTCTACCAGATGCGTCTCAAAGCCCAGGCCGGTAATAATCGCACGGGGTTTAGCCAGATCGGCCCCTGTTTCATCGGCACTGGACTGGTAGCCCCACCCTGGCACCATCAACACCAGGTACTCATCGACGTTTGCCGCGAGATAAGCCGCCTGTGCCACATCGCCGTTGCGCCTGGCTTCGAGCTCCGCGAGATACAGTTGTTGTGATTCCTGGATTCGTGGAATGCTGGACAGACAGTGAATCAGTACCGCTGTGGCGGTATCTGTAGAGTACTCAGTCGTGATTTCCTGCAGGCTGTGGCTGTCCGGTATATCGTATATCGAGTCACAGGACAGCCGCTTGCTCAAGTCGCTGGACACTGCCTCCAGCAGGCGTTCTCCTCCCGTAGCGATTAACTCGCTGGCAACTTCAGAATCTACATACGTGTCTACTTCAATGCCCGCGAGAACACCTTGTGCCGCGAACTCGGATGCGGCGCCTGTGATCTGCGGGAAGCTGAGTGTAAACAGCGTGAAGCTCACGGCGAAAATAGTGATCAGGGTTTTCATGTTTGCAATCCTCGATGTTGATGACAGTGGAGGCTGCATTTGTACCGATGGAGGGCGCGATCGTCTTTTCGATTCTCAACGATCGCTGTTAGATTCCAAAGAATCGCTATGCGAAAAATCTATCAGGCCTTAACTTGCTGATTATATTGATAATTATCGTTCTTCGATGCGTTGGCGAAACTCGCTTGGGGTTACACCAAAATGATCCTTAAAGGATCGATTGAACGGCGCCAGCGACCGAAAGCCGGCGTCCAGCGCCAGTGTGAGCAGGGGAGTGTCGCGATACTCCGGCAGTGCCAACCGCTGTGCCACCTCCTCGACGCGATACAGGTTGATAAACGTATTGAAGTTGCGATGGCCAAGCTCACCGTTGATCACCCGGCGCAGTTGATGGGGTTGCGTGCGCAACTGGTCTGCGAGTGTCTTGATCGTCAGCGGGTCTGAGGCAAACGCGCGGTTGTGTTCCATCAGGGACAGCACCTGTTGTGCCAGGGGTGAAGCGCCCCGGTCCATCTCGGTAACCGGTTTTGCCATTCTGGCAAAAACGTTTTTCTCTTTCAGGGAGAAAAAGTGCAGGCACAGCGCGCTTACCGCCAGCATCAGCGCACATATATTGATCAACTCAAGGGTGGAGGTGATTTGATCGGGCAAAAACATCTCAATTACTAAAATGGTGGTTATATAGCAGGCGGCACCGACGACGATCAGTAAGCGCAAACGCCGCCTCGGTTCCACCAGGTCTGCGTGCCAGTCCTTGCCTGTAGTAATCAGTGCCGCGACAATCCACAATAATTTGGCCACCTGGGCGATCCAGTTCGGAATCGCGATATGCTCTATCTGGCACGCTTCGCCCACGCCGCTACCGGAACAAAAAGCCCCAAACCCTGTTGCAGCGGTGGCCAGCAGTAGCCATTTGGCCCAGGGGTGGGGAGTAGGGTCGTCATTGAAAACGGTGTTGGCGAAATACCAGAACAACGCCGGAACCACGATTGCCACAAGGATGATCGGATAGCTCGCGACGCCCCACTGCCATTTCTGTGTCACCAATGGAGCCAATACATAACACGCGACGCCCAGTAACAATATAGCCGCAGCGTGATAGTTGCGATTGCTTGCGCTGTGTGTAAACAGCAGAACGGCCAGCAAGCCCAGCTCGGTAATGGTTGCTATGCGAAGAATCAGTTCTAGCTCGGACATGTTCTTCCATTGTGGGCTTCACGACAGAGAACACTAGGTTACATTGGATGGCGCTTTAGGGGTATCGGGTTTCTTTTGTAGGCGACGGGATCGAACCCCGGCGGGCTTTTCAGTCGCTCCACGTGATTCGCTTGGTGAAAAGCCCGCCGGGGTTCAATCCCTGCATCCCAATGTCACGATGATTTGAGTAGACCAGCCCAGCTGTCGCCCAAGTCATTCTACGAGACGTTTCAGCTTTGAGCGGAGCCGTTTACCGAGGGTGTGGATAGAAAAGTGCTTCTCACCAAGCGAATCACGTGGAGCGACTGAGAAGCACTTTTCTATCCACGCCCGGCCAGTACGCTACAATCACCTGCATGTGGTCCTTTCCCGGATGTGGTCAAGTGGACTGGTTTTACGCGATAGCAGAGGTAATTCGAAAAATGAAAATAACCGGCAGCTGTTTTTGCGGTCTTATCGAATACGAAGCTGAACTTGAAGGTGAGGGGATCGGAATCTGCCACTGCCGGGACTGCCAGATATTCAGTGGCTCAGCATTTCGAACATCGGGGATGGTATCGCCCCAGCGCTTCAGGTTTACCAGGGGTGAGCCGAAGATCTTTGCGAAAGTTGCCGACAGCGGCGCGGTCCGGCGTATGGCATTCTGCGGGGAATGCGGTACTCATCTTTGCTCGCTTCCTGAAGAGACAGAGGAAGAGCGAGGATATGTGTCAATAAGGGTTGCCAGCAGCCACCAGTTTCACCAGCTCAAACCCGTGGCAGAACTTTTCTGTGCCTCGCGGGTTTCCTGGCTGTCCGACCAGGAGGGTGCGGCCCAGTTTGATGGTATGATTCCGCGGCCAAAATAAACTCCGCCCTCAGTTGAGGGCATCTGATGACAACGACACGAGATATTAGGCCCCATGGATAAGATTTTCATACTGTTCCAGAACATTGTGCCGCAACACCTGCTGTCCCGCTGTACCGGGTTCCTTGCGGGATTACGCAGTCCGCAGTGGCTGAAGAACTGGCTCATCCAGCAGTTCATTCGCCATTTTAATGTGGATATGTCGGAGGCTGCGGAGCCCGACTACACACGTTACGTCTGCTTCAATGATTTTTTCACGCGCCCGCTGCGCGATGGTGCGCGCCCGCTGGCGAGTGCCGACATTCTCTGTCCTGCCGACGGTGCTATCAGCCAGCTGGGCGAAATTGCCAATGGATTGTTGTTCCAGGCCAAGGGGCGATATTTCTCTGCGGAGGATTTATTGGGGGGCGATGAGGCCCGCGCGGCGCAGTTCCAGGGCGGGCAATTCGCCACCATCTATCTCTCACCGAAGGACTATCACCGCGTGCATATGCCGGTGGCGGGGCGCCTGACTGGAACGTGTTACATTCCCGGCCAGTTGTTTTCAGTGAACGGTGTAACGGCAGAGAATGTCGATCGCCTGTTTGCCCGCAATGAGCGGCTGGTGTGCTATTTCGACACAGCGCACGGCCCAATGGCGATGGTACTGGTCGGCGCAATGGTGGTGGCAGGTATCGAAACCGTTTGGTCAGGGCAGGTGGCGCCGCCGCCGAAAACGCCTGTCTCAGTGGATTACCTGAATCTGCCGGAACCCGTTGAACTCGCCAAGGGCGACGAAATGGGACGGTTCATGCTGGGTTCCACTGTGATTCTTTTGTTTCCCGAAGGCGTGATGGACTTTGATGAGCGCTATCTTGCCGGGACTTCCACTCGCATGGGAGAGGCTTTGGCTTCCTACCAGTAGTGACGGTCAGTGACGGGGCAGAGGGAACGAGCACGGCCATAACGTAATTCGCCCAATCCGGCTGCTGCGCAACT
>JAGRIK010000348.1 GCA_020443325.1 Halioglobus sp. | reverse complement strand
TCGGGCACGAAGTCACCGCGATCGGGATAAAAGAACAGGATTTTCCAGCCGTACTGAGCGAGGCGTACATTCGCCGGGAAGGGCAGGGTGTTGCCCTTGTTCTCCTGCTTCACGGCGGGTATGGCCTGCAGGTAAGCCCAGAGGTCCCTGAGATCCGCCTCCTTCACCCGGTTGAAGTACACATAGGGGAAGGCGGGAAAGGAATTCGACCCGTCGGGGCGGATTCCCTCTTTCATTACCTTGATGAAATCGCTCTCACTCCATTTACCCAGGCCAGTGTCTGCGTCTGGCGTGATGTTGGGTGTGTAGAAGGTCCCGAACGGGGTTGGGATGGGTAGGCCTCCTGCAAACGGCTGCCCGCCGTCGGTGGTGGTATGGCAGGCGATGCAATCGCCGAGCTGGGCCAGGTACTCGCCCCTGCGCACGGCCTGCGCCCGCGCGCTGTCACCGTAATCGACTTCGGGGTAGGTGGGATAGGTAGTGATGAACTCGAGTTTGGATGAGATGGGGTGGAAGGCGTGGCTGGCCGGCGCGACGACGGCAAGCGTGCAGAACATCACCATTGTCAGTAGTGTAAAGCATTCACGTGTCAAGGCGTCTGCCCCATCGGTGTTGGTTGAACTCAAACCCTACAAGGGTTGCCACTGTTATTGCAAGGAGTCGCCTGTCCGCGCACAGGGCCGGCTTGCATAATGCCGCACTCTCCCCAGGGTTGTCCTATAAAGCCTTGCGCAGGACCTCAGGATCCGGCGCAAAGCTATCCGCGGATGCAAGTTGCCAGTCCTGAATCCAGTTCGCGGGTATGTCGTGCTCCGATCCCAGCAGGATGTTCGCCGCCAGCGGCGGAAAGACATCGTCGAAGTGTTGATTGACGCCGTCCGCGCCGCGCCGCCAGATCAGGTGCGGAAACAAGTCGTCCGGGTCATCCAGCCCCATGGCCGCGATCATGTCGAACGCCGCGTTCAGCGTATGTTTCTGGAAACTGGCTACCCGCTTATGGCGTGACTCCACATCCAGAGCTTTGCCCCGCACCGGGTCCTGAGTGGCAATGCCAGTCGGGCATTTATTGGTATTGCAGGACTGGGATTGAATACACCCGAGCGACAGCATCATGGTGCGGGCAGCATTGACAAGGTCGGCACCGATGGCGAGCTTGGTGACAATATCAAATCCGGTCGCCGTCTTACCTGATGAAATCACCCGTATCTTGTCGCGCAACCCGGTGCCTACAAGACAATTGTGCACAAAATTAGTGCCTTCCAGGCAGGGGACCCCGAGCCGGTTGGTGAACTCAACCGGCGCTGCACCGGTACCGCCCTCGGCGCCATCGACGGTGATGAAGTCCGGCGTTATGCCGGTCTCCAGCATGGCCTTGCAGATCGCCAGGAACTCGTACTTCCGCCCAATGCACAGTTTGAACCCTACCGGTTTGCCACCGCTCAACTCCCGCAGTTTCACGACAAAGTGCAGTAGACCCCTGGGGGTATTGAACTCGCGATGGGCTGGCGGGGAAATGACATCCTCACCCATGTTGACCAGGCGGATCCTGGCGATTTCCTCAGAGACTTTAGCCGCTGGCAGTACGCCTCCATGCGAGGGTTTGGCGCCCTGGGAAATTTTGATTTCAATCATCTTGACCTGGTCGAGCGTCGCTGCCTGTTTAAAGGCCTCGGCGTTGAAACCACCGTCCGGTGTGCGGCAGCCGAAGTAACCCGTGCCAATTTGCCAGACGATGTCACCGCCCTGGCGGTGGTAGGGGCTGAAGCCGCCCTCACCGGTGTTGTGATAGAAATTGCCGAGTCTGGCGCCTTTGTTGATGGCCATAATGGCGTTGGCGCTGAGTGCGCCAAAGCTCATGGCGGAACAATTCAGGCGTGCCGCGCTATAAGGCTGGCTGCAATGTTCGCCGCCGATCATGACCCGCTTGGTCTCCTCCCGCACGATGGTCGGGGCAATGGAGTGGGCAGCACCCAGCCAGCCGGTGGCGGTGATATCGTGCTCGGTGCCGAATGGCTGGGTGTCCTCCAGGTCCTGTGCCCGTCGGTAAACCAGGTCGCGTTGTTCCCGGTTGAAAGGCAGTTCCTCGGTATCGCCTGCTATAAAGTACTGGCGGATCTCCGGACGAATGAACTCCAGTGCGTAGCGCATATAGGCGGCGACCGGATAGAGCCGATTCAGGGTATGGGGGCTGAACCAGAGATCGTAGATGCCCACGATGACATACAGTCCCAGAATGACCGACACCACATGGCCTGGTGCCCAGTGGTGATTGCCAAAATATAGCGCGGCGGGGAAGGCAACCAGCGCGATGATCCAAAATAGCCTCTGCATGAACGTCACTGGGTGTACTCCCGGTCGCGGATAAACCTAAGAATCAGGAAAAGAAGGCCTTGAATTCGTCGCGCCATTCCTGCCAGACACGATGGTCCCCTTTGACGCCCAGGATACCTTCCTTGAGTTTGGAAATGCCAAATCCGTAGAATTCCTCCATGCCGATATGAGGCGGCATCGAGAGCTCCCCGGAGCTTACTATTGCATCGATGATAAACGGCTTGTCGGAGGCAATGGCTCGTTCGATGGCGGGCACAATATCGGCGGCGTGTTCGACACGGACCCCGTCACCGCCGCAGGCCCTGGCGTACGCGGCGAAGTCCGGATTGGTCAACCCGGTCGCCTCCTCATTTTTGGGCATCCCGGCCACCTGCATTTCCATCGCCACGAAACCGAGCTCGCTGTTATTGAATATCAACACCTTGAGGGGCCAGCCGTATCGTACAGCCGTCACGAAATCGTTCATGGACATGCCGAAACCGCCGTCTCCGCACAGTGCCCAGACCTGTCGCGATGGATCGAGAGCTGCAGCGCCCATCGCCGTGGGCAACCCTGAACCCAGCGAGCCGTGGTTGAAGCCCCCGATCATGCGGCGCTCGCCGGTCATCGCCATTTGCCGGGCAACCCAGATGGCGCATTCGCCTACATCAATCGCGAAGATCGCGTCGGCGGCGGCAGCATCGCTGATCGCCCTGGCAAACAGCTGGGGATGCAGGGGTTCGTCGGTGCGCGACAAGCTGGCCTGTTCATCCATGTGTTTGCACCACTTCTGGCGCAGCTGGACAAGATGGTCGCGAAACCGGGTGGATTGTTGATCGTTGTTCACCAGGGGTAGCAGTGCGCGCACGGTTGCGCCCACATCGCCCACCAATCCCAGCGTGACAGGCGCCCGGCGCCCGATGTGGTCGACATTGCGATCCACCTGGATGATCGGCCGGCCATCGGGAAGAAACTCGGCGTAGGGAAAGTCGGTGCCGAGCATCAGCAACACGTCACAGTCGTTGACCGCGTGCAGTCCCGCGGGGTTGCCGATATTGCCGGTAAGCCCGACCACGGGCCCATCGTTGTAATCGAAAATGTCGAGTGCGCGCAGGGTGTGGGCGACCGGGGCGCCCAGCTTCGCGGCCAGTGCCAGCACGTCGGCTTTGGCATCGCGACAGCCAATGCCGCAAAACAGGGTAACCCTTTTCCCTTCCTGCAGTATTTTCGCGGCTTTCTCCAACTCCGCCAGAGGCGCAGACACCGCGGGCAGGGCGTGTACCAGTGGGTGTGTGTAGTGCTCACTCACAATGTTGCGGGTGAAGATATCGGCGGCGACCTCCACCCGGGTCACCACCCGCTCCGTCAATGCCTTCTGCGCGGCTATTTCTACCATACGGGGAACCTGCGCCGGTGTCTCGATGACTGCCTGGTAGGCGCAGACATCGTCGAATACCTTGGTGAGGTCCATTTCCTTGTGAAAATCGCTGCCGCGTTGTGCCGTCGGCACCTGCCCCGTGATCGCAATGACCGCAGCGCCTTCTTTCTGTGCGTTGTACAAGCCGTTGATCAGGTGCAGTGCGCCCGGCCCGGAGGTGCCGGCACAGACACCGATACGACCGGTCAGCTGTGA
>JAGRIK010000347.1 GCA_020443325.1 Halioglobus sp. | reverse complement strand
TTCTTTGCCGGCGGCTTCGGCTCGGTGCGCGGTTATGAAAGCAATACGCTGGGGCCGCGCAGTACCCCGGCCGACATTTACGCAGCCCAGCGGCCGGTCGTGGAGTTTGACGCCGATGGCAACCCCGTCTTCGGGACGCAGTACGCCTACTACCGCACGGATGGCGAACTGGTGTATTTCCAGGCGGACAACGAGGTGGACCCGTTCGGTGGCGATATTTTGGTTGAAGGTAGCGCCGAGCTATTATTTCCCTTGCCTTTTATCAAGGATCAGAGCCAAATACGCACCGGCTTTTTCCTGGATGTGGGCAACGTGTTCGACACCGATTGTGGCTCTACACAGGCCGCCTGTTATGACCTGGACTTCGGCGAGATGCGGTACTCCGTGGGCGTTGGTTTGACCTGGGTAACCGGGTTCGGACCCATGTCCTTCAGTCTCGCCAAGCCGCTTAATTCCGGCGAGTACGACCAGGAAGAGGTTTTCCAGTTTACGCTGGGCCGTGGATTCTAAATTTTTTGTTTTGTTAATGACTGGAGGGGAATGTGTCTAGATTACTTAAGGTAGCAGTCGCTGTGGTGGCACTGTCGATTTCGGGGCTTGGCTGGGCAGCGGAAAAAATTGCCGTGGTCGACGTGCAGGGCGCCATTCTGCAAACGGATTATGCCCAGAAGCGTCTGGGTGAAGTTCGCGACCAGGCTGACTACAAGAAGAACAAGGAGGAGTATGAGCGGCTCAAGTCCGAGGGCGAAGCGCTGCTCAAAACGTTCCAGAAGGACGCTGCGGTGATGAGCCAGGACCAGAAGGTCGCGGCGCAAAACAAGCTTACCAGTATGCAGGAAGACCTTGATCATGTGACAGGCAAGTTGCAGCAGGCTGAGCAGATTGCCGGTCAGGCGCTGCTGCAGGAAATGGCGCCCAAGGTGCAGGAAGTGCTGCGCGAAATTATTGAAAAAGAAGGTATTGGCCTGTTGTTGCAGCGCAACGCGGTCATTCATGCCGAACCCAGCTACAGTATCACTGCCGCAGTGACTGACAAGCTGAATCAACTGGTCGCGAAGTAATCGAATGGTGGGGCACCCTCGGAGCGGGTGCCCCCGTTTTATTACGGTATAGAGGAGCTTGGTAGACATGGATATCACAGATATTCGCAAGTATCTGCCCCATCGCTACCCGTTTCTTTTAGTCGATCGTGTGGTCGAGGTGAATCCCGGCCAGTCTATTATTGCCTACAAAAACCTTACGGTGAACGAACCGTTTTTTGATGGGCACTTCCCCGAAAAACCCATCTTTCCCGGCGTCTTGCTGCTGGAGGCCATGGCCCAGGCCGCAGGTATTCTCGGCTTTTGCAGCCAGGGCAAAACCAACGAGGAAGGCAGCATGTACTATTTCGCCGGCGCGGATGATGTGCGCTTCAAGCGCCCTTGTGTGCCTGGCGATCGGGTGATGTTGCGAGCCTCTGTTGTGTCGCAGCGGCGTGGGATCTGGAAGTTTGATGTGAGTTCCGATGTGGACGGTGAGCTGGCGGCTTCTGCGACTATTCTTTGTGCTGATCGCTAGTGGCGTATTTTCGGCAACTTTGCAATAGCAACGTCAGTGCGTCTCTAGTTAAGCAATTCCGCAGTATTGCCGTGCCGGGGTGTCGGGAATGCAATCCGCCCGCTTCCGGGATGCCGGATCACCCGATACTCGCTGACGGATTGCATTCCCGACCCCCCGACACTCGTCTCCTGACACTTCTGGCAACATCTCTCCGACCACTGATCTCATCAGATACTAGGAACGAGGCGTCGGGTGGGAGAGCCTTTTTGCATGCGAGTATCGGGGAAGCAGGCGAAAAGGCTCTCCCGCCCGGCGCCGATCGATGGCACGAACCAGTTAGTTTAGATCCCGTCGATGAATTCTCTTTTCGTTACTGAATACACCGGCAGCGATATTGCCGGTGTGGATGAGGTGGGTCGCGGGCCGCTGGCCGGCGAGGTGGTCGCGGCGGCGGTAATCCTCGATCCCACGCGGCCTATCGAGGGCCTGCGCGATTCCAAGAAACTTTCCGCACCGCGCCGGGAGGCATTGGCGCTGCTGATTCGCGAGCGGGCGCTGGCATGGTCTATCGCCAGCGCGACGGTGGCAGAAATTGATGAGCTGAATATACTGCAGGCTTCGCTGTTGGCCATGCACCGGGCTGTTCGCGCGCTGGATCCGCAGCCGGGGCATGTGCTGGTGGATGGCAACCGCCTGCCGCGCTGGGATTATTCCTCGGAACCTGTCGTGCGCGGGGATGACCGTGTTCCCGCCATTGCCGCCGCATCCATCCTGGCCAAGGTGTGCCGGGACAATGCGCTGGTTGAGCTGGAATCACGGTATCCGGGTTACGGGTTTGCCGCCCACAAGGGCTACCCGACGGCTGCACACCTGGAGGCCCTGCAGACACTTGGTGTGACGCCGGTGCACCGTCGCAGCTTTGGGCCGGTAAAAAAACTTTTGTCCAGCGCCGGCTAGTACTCTTTGATGAACCGCCGCTAGTGCAACCGCCCGGACAAGTCGCGTAGAATCGATGCATGACTGATTTCGTTCATCTTCGGGTGCATACTGAGTTTTCGCTGGTCGACGGACTGGTCCGAATCAAGCCTCTGGTCGCGCGCACGGCGGATTTGGGCATGCCCGCTGTCGCGGTTACCGATGTCTGCAATTTCTACGGCCTGATCAAGTTCCGCAAAGCGGCCTTCGCCGCCGGTGTGCAGCCGATTTTTGGTGTCGATCTGCGCGTGATGGAGGCGGATGACCCGGAGCGGGCCTACCCACTGTGCCTACTGGCCATGAATCATACGGGCTACCACAACCTGACACTGTTGATCTCCCGCGCCTATACGCAGGGCCAGCACCTCGGCATACCGTATGTCAAAAAGGCGTGGCTGGAGGAGGCGTCCGAGGGTGTCATTGCGCTGTCCGCGGGTGTGGCCGGTGATATTGGGCAGGCGCTGGTGGGCGATAAGGAGGCGCTTGCGCTCGAGCGCGCCCGCTACTGGATGGGGCTTTATCCGCAGCGATTCTACCTGGAGTTGCACCGCACCGGGCGCGATGGCGATGAGACTCACCTGCATGCAGCCGTGGCGCTGGCGCAGGAGCTGCAATGCCCTGTGGTGGCAACCAACGATGTGCGCTTTCTGGCCGCAGATGAATTTGAGGCCCACGAGGCCCGAGTTTGTATTCGCGAGGGTCGTACGCTGGATGACCCGCGCCGGGCCCGCCATTACACGGAACAACAATACCTGCGGTCACCCGCCGAGATGGCCGAGCTGTTTGCGGATATTCCCGAGGCGCTGGCCAATAGCGTGGAGATTGCCCGGCGCTGCAATGTGGAGCTGGAACTCGGTAAGCCCTACCTGCCGGATTACCCGGTACCGGAGGGGCTCACGATGGATGAGTTTTTCCGGCAGCTGTCTCATGAAGGGCTGGATAAACGCCTGCAGGTCCTGTTTGACACCACCTCGGATGATTTCGCGCAGAAGCAGCAGGAATACCGTGACCGCCTGGAGTTTGAACTCGAGACTATTATCGAGATGGGGTTTCCGGGTTACTTCCTGATCGTGATGGATTTTATTCGCTGGGCCAAGCGGAATGATATTCCCGTGGGCCCGGGGCGCGGCTCCGGCGCCGGTTCGCTGGTGGCCTATTCGCTGGAGATTACCGATCTCGACCCGCTGGCCTATGACCTGCTTTTCGAGCGCTTCCTCAACCCGGAACGGGTTTCCATGCCGGATTTTGACGTCGATTTCTGCATGGAAAAGCGCGACCTCGTCATCGAGTACGTGGCGGATACCTACGGCCGTGAGGCGGTATCGCAGATCATCACCTTCGGTACGATGGCGGCCAAGGCTGTGGTGCGCGATGTGGCCCGGGTGCAGGGCAAGTCCTACGGGCTGGCAGACAAACTGTCCAAGCTGATTCCCTTCGAAGTGGGCATGACGCTGGATAAGGCCCTTGACCAGGAGGAGCCGCTGCGCGAGTTCCTGCAGGAAGACGGCCAGGCCCAGGAGATCTGGGATATGGCCGTGCAGCTCGAGGGTGTGGTGCGCAACGTGGGCAAGCACGCCGGTGGTGTGGTTATCGCCCCTTCCAAACTCACGGACTTCTCTGCGCTTTACTGTGACGAGAGTGGCTCCGGCCTGGTCACACAGTTTGACAAGGGCGATGTGGAGGATGCGGGGCTGGTGAAGTTTGACTTCCTCGGTCTGCGCACACTGACCATCATCGACTGGGCGGTGAAAATGATTAACCCGGCGCGGGAGCGGGCCGGGGAACTGCCGCTCGATATTATGCAGATCCCGCTCGACGACGTGCCCAGCTTTGAACTGCTGCGTTCGGGTGAGACCACCGCCGTATTCCAGCTGGAATCGCGGGGTATGAAGGAACTGATCGAGCGCCTGCAACCGGATTGTTTTGAGGACATTGTCGCCCTGTTGGCCCTTTTCAGGCCCGGTCCCCTGCAGTCCGGGATGGTGGACAATTTCGTCAATCGCAAGCAGGGCCGAGAAAAACTGTCCTATCCCGACGCCCAGTACCAGCACGAATCGTTACAGCCCATCCTGCAACCGACCTACGGCATTATCCTTTACCAGGAACAGGTGATGCAGATCGCCCAGGTGCTGGCCGGCTACACGCTGGGCGGCGCTGACATGCTGCGCCGCGCGATGGGTAAGAAAGACCCGAAAGAAATGGCCCGGCAGCGCGAGATCTTCGAAGCAGGCGCCAACGCCAAAGGCGTGGACGGCAACCTGGCGATCAAGATTTTCGATCTGGTGGAGAAGTTTGCCGGTTACGGTTTCAACAAGTCGCACTCGGCGGCGTATGCCCTGGTGTCCTACCAGACCGCGTGGCTGAAGGCGCGTTATCCAGCGCATTTCATGGCCGCTGTGATGAGTTCTGAACTGGATAACACCGACAAGATCGTGGTGTTTGTGGACGAGTGCAAGCGCATGAAGCTCTCGCTGAAGCTGCCCGATGTCAACGAGGGGCAGTACATGTTTACCGTCAACACCAGCGACGACATTATCTATGGTCTCGGCGCCATCAAGGGGCTCGGCGAGGGCCCGGTGGAGAGCATCCTGCAGGCTCGTGACGCGGGCGGCCCGTTTACCGACCTGTTCGATTTCTGCGCCCGCACCGATCCGCGCAAGGTCAACCGGCGTGCGTTGGAGGCGCTGATCCGGTCGGGTGCGCTGGATTCACTGAACGTCGAGCGCTGGGTGATGATGGCGGCACTGGAGGACGCGCTGAAAGCGGCCGAGCAGAGCGCCAGCAATCTCGAAAGCGGTATCGCCGACCTGTTCGGGGAAGTCGTACCCACGGCGCTGAGCGGTAACGGTGACGTCTACGCCGATTTTCGCCACGCGCGCGCCTGGTCTGACAAGGAGCGCCTGGGTGGTGAGCGGGATACGCTGGGGTTATATATCAGCGGGCACCCTATCGACGAATACCGCGCGGAGGTGCGCAAGTTCGCGCCCAATCGCATCGCCGACCTGAGCCCGGACAGTCACAGCAAGGCGGGTAACCAGGTGATCGTCGGCCTGGTTATGGCGACGCGCACCATGAACAGCCGGCGCGGTACCATGGCCGTGCTGACCCTGGATGACAGCAGTGCCCAGATCGAGGTCACACTGTTTTCCGAGGCCTATAGCGAATTTCGGGAACTGCTGGTGAAGGATACCATCGTTATCGCGGAGGGACGGATTTCCACCGATGACCGAACGGGCAAGCTGGCGATGCGGGCAAGTGGCCTGCGCAGTCTCGCTGAAGCCCGCCAGAACAGTGTCTCGGATTTGATGATCGAAGTCAGCGCGGAGAAAGTGAACGAACAGTTTGCCGAGTTACTGGAGAAAACACTGGCGGGTGCGGGCGGCGGCAGCTGCCCGGTCTCACTGGTGTATCGACAGCGCTCAAATTCGGCGCGGATCAGGCTGGGAGAACGCTGGCGGGTGGTGCCGAGCGATGAACTGATACAAGAGCTGCGCGACGTGGTGGGAGCTGAGAAAGTCGCCCTGCAGTACCGCTGAAATCCCGACTCACCCGGCGTATTCAAACACTGTAAACCGATTATCATTTACCCCCCAAAGATTGGAGAAAATCGAGATGTTACTCAAAGATAAGGTGGTTATTGTTTCTGGAATTGGCCCCGGGCTGGGGCAGGAGTTATCCACGCTGGCCGCGAAGGAGGGCGCAAAAGCCGTTGTGCTGGCGGCCCGCACGGTAGCGAAACTGGACGCCGCAGAACAGGAGATCAATGACCTGGGCCTGGGGACGGCCGTGCTCAAGGTGCCCACGGATATTTCCAATCAGGCGCAGTGCCAGGCGCTGGCCGACCAGGCTGTGGCGGAGTACGGACGTATCGATGTGCTGTTCAACAGTGCCTACGACCCAGGCAGCTTTGAGCCGATTGAAGAGGCGAATATGGATAGCTGGCGGCGTGCGATGGACGTCAATTTTTTTGGCACCATGCACCTCACCCAGGCCTGTGTGAGCCACATGAAGGGCAGCGGTGGCGGCGCGATTGTGATGATCGCCACGATGGTGGAGCACAAGCCGCTCGCGACACAGGCCGGTTACGGTGCGTCCAAGTCAGCCCTGCGTTGCGCCACCAAGCATCTCGCGCTGGAACTGGGGAAATACAATATTCGCGTCAACAGCTGCCACATGGGTTGGATGTGGGGCCCCAGCGTGGAGGGCTATTTCACCTGGCAGGCGCAGGCCACCGGAAAGAGCCAGGAGGAATTGATTGCCGAGGTCACCCGGAGCATTCCTCTGGGCGTGATCCCGGATGACGGGGAATGTGCCAAGGCGGCGATGTTTTTCGGCTCGGATTACGCCAGCGTGGTCACCGGTGCAGCGCTGGATGTGAACGGTGGGGAATTCATGCCCATCTAGTGGGTATCACGCAACAGGGAGAAGGAAAATTGAGCGATAGCGATAAAATTGAGGCGGCGGTTTTTCGCCGCCTGCTGGAACACCTGGACAGCCGCAAGGATGTACAGAATATCGACCTGATGAACCTGGCGGGTTTCTGCCGCAACTGCCTGTCCAAGTGGTATGTTGCAGCCGCTGCGGATGCCGGTCTGGCGCTCGACTACGAGCAGGGCAGGGAGCGTGTGTACGGGATGCCCTACGACGAGTGGAAGGCGAAATACCAGACTGCGGCGACGGCGGAGCAGTTGGCGGCTTTTGATAATCGCCAGAAGGACTAAGGGCGTAAGGCGATACTGCAACCGCCAGGCTACGAGTTTATTCAGCGGGGTGTTGTGAGCACCCTGGATAGAATGATCCGCCGGGTTGCCACGGTTTTAGTTGAGGCCTAAAGCTCCCCGCATTTTTTCTAGCTGCCCGGGATAATTCTGCGCGTACTTTTTACGCAATATCTCCGTCCGCTCTAGATAGGAGTCGATAGAATCCTGGTCGAGAAGGGTGGGGTGAATGTCCAGCTCACATGGATTCATCAGGCAGGCCAGTACCTCGGTTCCAGCTGCGCGATTCAAGTGGATTCCGTCGATAAACAGGGCGTTGGGTGTCCCTACTTTCTCCAGCACAATTCTTGCCTGATCTTCCATGCCGTAAATTTTTGTATCAGAACCGTGAGCATTCACGCGCTTTACCAGTTGGCGCTGCCATTTGAGATGCTGTTCCCAGGCACCGGCTAACTCAATAGTATTCAGGAGTAGCCCTTGCATTGGCAGGATCAGGAATACCGTTTGAATCTGATTAGCTGCGGTGAAATCAAGCAATTCGGTCAGTTCATCCATCACAATGGGGACAGACTTTTCTGTGACTGATCTCAGGTATGTTTGCTGCACCATACGCTGATAAAGCAGTATGGCTGGGGATCCAACTTCGACTTGAAGTTCCCAGGTGCCGTCATCGTGATACAGGTCACCATCGGGACCACTCCCGAATACGATTTGATAGGATTTTTCTAATGCGTCTATGGAGAACAGGGTGCGTCCGAAATCTTCAAGTCGATTGTATGCATAGCCCCATCTGTCAGACAGGCTTGGATTAATCCTGCGATATCGATGTGGTTCATCGGGAATCATATTGTCTGCAAAAATATTCGCGAACATCTGTAGCTGTGAATCAGCAATTGCCTGTTGATCGACTGGGCCTGTATCACCTTCGCCTTTTTTATTCCGGCCCTGGAGAGCTTGTTTGTCGATAGACTCTCGCAACATTATTTCCGAATCGACACCAATGAACACCAGCTTTAGTGGGTTGATCGCGTGAGCGTGTTCGATCATGCGGCGAATTTCGCGAAGTGTGGCTCCCGGGAGCGAGGCGTTGTAGGAGGTGTCGCCAGGCTTACCGAGCAATTCTGGAGGAAACGTCGCCGCGCGCGAATTTCCTGTTACCAGAACGGAGGGCCGAACGTTCTCGACCGCATGGGGCGTGTGTAAACGCATGACAAACAGGAGATTAATCGAGGTTTGCGGGCTGAGGCCTGGAACCGCCGGGTACAATTTGTAGGGATCTACGATAAAGCAGAATGCCACGACGCAGAGTGAGGCGAGGGCCGCAGTCGCTACCACCGTGACCGTGTATTTTCGGGGCGTCAATATCATAGGGGTCCCAGGTCGATAGTTGCCGGCAGGTTTCCGCCCGGCCGATGATAGCCTACCGTTTATGGATAAACCAAACTGGCTGTTGCAACGTCGATACCGCTTGAGCGCCTAAAGCGGCCCGTACGGCAGGTAGCGGTTTTCATTCACATCGCGCAACCACTGGAGTAACGCTTTGTCGAGGCGCGTACCGCGCTTGCGCAGTGTTTTCGCCAGGGGAATGACGGGTGAATCGGCGCCAGCTTCCCACCCGGGCAGGTTCTCGGCGACCGCGAAAAAACGAATCAGGTGTATCAGGTCGGCTTCTGACAAGTCCTCAGAGGCGGCCTGCCAACTGGCGTGGTCTATCTTCATCAGGCCAGCCAGCCGTTGCTTGTCCTCGTCATTGAGCAACTGCTCCAACTGAGGCAGGGATTCCTCCCGGTCGTAGGCGATAAGGCGCTGCAGGAGGGCGGGATCAAGCAGCAGTTCGACGTCTGCCGTTTCCAAAGTCGGATCCCAGGTGCCCAGTGTCATATCGTGTTCGCCAGCAAGAAAGAGCCGACAGTGTACAGAATTTGTGCCGCGGGCGGATAGTTCTATTGCCAGCGCGGAGCTGGCGGAGAAACCGGTTTGTTGTCAGCGATCCGTGTTTATCATGTCCCGAAAATACTCATACCGGCTGGCGTAGGGCTCCACGACATCATCGGCGATGCTCTGGAGCAATGCGGTGATGGAGCGCTCGTCGGCCTCATCGCGCTGGGTGATCTGCTTGCCCAGTTGGCTGATGCCGTCGCTGATCACGGTGGCGCTCTCGATTGTCGCCTGTACCAGGAACATTTCGGCCATGACGAGATCATTTACGGTTCGGCGAACACGGCTCTGTGGGATAGGTTGCGATGGCATTGCCAGGTCTCCTGTATCAATCATCCGGTGGTTTTCCGCGCCCCGATGCACTCTCTGTGTGCAGGCCGCCGGGATACTGCCCTCTATGAGAGCAAATAAGGGCAAAACGACCAGATTTCAAGGCTCTCTACACAGAGCAAGCAAGCCGCATGCCAGGGCGCGGTATGATATAGCGATTAAATGACAGATCAATGGCAGGCGGCCGCAATTGGCCGTGAATTTTACGCAGTCATGTACAGGCTCCCGCTTGGTAACATCTGCATGGAATCGGCGGATTCCAGTGTATACTCCGCTCAATCAACCCTCCGCCGGCAGGGGTTTAATCCCGCATGGCCTGGAGAAAAATGGTTTCTGCTACTAATGGCGCATACTTAAGCACTAATGCGGCGCTGAGGCGGCAAATTGCATGCTATAGGGGTGGGACTGTGCGAGGCAGGGATGCCGAGCTCAAGCCCCCATGGAAGGGTTTACGGCGTGTCCCACCCCTATAGCATGCAATTTACCGCCGCCTCGAGGCTTAAGTACGCGTCGTTCGTCACTACTACTAAGGAATATCACTATGAAGAGTTGGTCGCTAAAAGCAGTTCGCGCAGCTGTTTACCTGTTGGTGGGGTTGTCTAGCCACGTTGCACTGGCGGAAGAACCCGCCGGCACCGTCACCGTTGAGATATCGGGTATGGCCAGTGCCACGGGAAACGTCTTTATCGCGGTTTACGACTCCGATGACACCTGGTTGGGCGATGACGTGGTAATGTCGAAGAAAGTGGCGATTGCAGACGCTCTCGACGGGGAACTGGTGCGTACGGAATTGCAGTTGCCGCCGGGCGAGTACGCCCTGTCCGTGTTTTATGACCGCGATGACGATGGGGAGCTGGATACCAATTTTATCGGTATCCCCAAGGAGCCCGTGGCCCTGTCCAACAATGTTGTGCCGAAATTCGGTCCGCCGAGCTATAGCGATGCCGTGTTCAGTGTGGGCGCGGAACCTGTTACCCAAAGTATTATCATGCGAGACATGTAGTCCGCAAAGCCCGCGCTGTAGGCGGAAATAGATCACATCTGGACTGAAAACCGGGCAATTGTGTGTATTGCTTCACAACGCTTCACTACAAAATCTGACTTTTGCACCACCGACTGCTATGAATACAGTGAGCGGGGCGCAACAGGCAGGGGGCGACGTGGGCAACGTGGCGGAGCAGTGCAGGTCAGGGCAGGGCGGCGAAGCGCAACACAGAGCCGCGATACTTTCCACAGATGAGCTGTTTCGCCTGCGGATGGAGAGCCAGTGTCACCAGATCAAGCGGTACCGCCTGGAAGTGTTGCGCGAGAGCGGCCGCCTGCTCAGTTCCGATGAGGCCGCAATGGAGTGGATAGCGCGCTTCGCTGCCACCTTTGACAACAACGATTCCGACCCGCGCTGAGGGGCCCCTGTCGACAGGGGCCCCACTTCTAAATCACGCCGATTTCATATTCCCGTCACTCCAGTAGGCCTTCATGCTGTTGACCTTGCCGGCGTCGTTGAACTCGAACACATCAATGATATCGATTTTTACCCCGGGCATGACGACCTGGAAGGGGAAGGCCACTGCGTTGCCGGAGCAGCGTGGGTCGCCACTCAGGACGAGCTTGGCGCCCGACTTCAGGGCGCCTTCATAGAAGGCGCAAACGGCTTCGATGCCCACGTGAACATCGGTGCCGACCGGATCCTCAACCCTGGCGTCATCGGAATAAATCTCCCGGATGATGTCCATATCCTGCTTATCGAATGCTTCCACATATTTGTGAACCATGGCGATCTTGGCGCTGGCTTCCATAGGTACTCCTCGTTGTCAGTAGCCACACAGCGTGGCATAGCGATCTTTGTGATATCCGGAATCACCAAGAATTTGCATGGTGACGCGAGCGCGCTTCAGGAAGAACCCAATATCGAGTTCATCGGTAACCCCGATGCCGCCATGCATTTGTACTGCTTCATTGGTGACCAGTTTTACCAGCTCGTTCAGCCTTGTTTTGGCCAGGCTGGCCAGTAGCGGTAGCTCCGACGGTGCGTCGTCCACGGTGGACAGCGCCTGGAGCAAGACAGAGCGACACAATTCGATCTCCGACTGTATGTGCGCAGAGCGGTGCTGCAGTGCCTGAAAGGTACCGATAACCGCGCCGAACTGCTCGCGCTCCTTGAGATATTCCGACGTGCGATCAAACGCTTCGAGTGCAATACCCATCATTTCAGCGGCGATTGCCACGCGGCCGCGGTCCAGTACTGGCTCCAGCACCGCCCAGCCCTGATCGATTTGCCCGATAATATTGCCGGCGGGCACGGTCACATTGGCAAACTGGATATCGGCAGCGTTGCGACTGTCCATCAGTATTGTGCGCTGGCACGTGACGCCATCGGCCGTGCGGTCAACGAGGACCAGGGTAAGCCCCTCGCTGTCGCGCTCGGCGCCGCTCGTGCGCGCAACCACGATCAATTGATCGGCACTGTGGCCGTCGAGCACGAAACACTTGCTGCCGTTCAGTACCACCTCGTCGCCCTGCACCGTTGCCGTTGTGTTGATGTGCGTCGGCCGGTGGTGGTTGGATTCCTCCAGCGCCAGGGCCAGGGTGAGTTCTCCGCCCGCAATCGCCGGCAACAGCGTTTGCTTCTGCTCCTCGCTACCGCCCAGTATTATCGTCGATGCGCCCAGCACGCCGGAGGCAAAAAGGGGGGATGCGGCCAGGGTGCGACCGGATTCTTCCAGCACCACGCCCAGACCCAGGAAGCCAAAGTCGAGGCCGCCGTAGGCTTCGGGCAGGATAATGCTGGCCCAGCCCATCTCTGCCATCTGCCGCCACAGGTCGGGCGAGTAACCGAGCGGGTCGTGATCGTCGCGCAGTTTGCGCAGCGCCCCCACCGGTGCGTTACTCTCCAGGAAGTTTTTCGCAGTGTCCTGTAACAGGCGCTGTTCTTCAGTTAATACCAAAGCCATTGTCGTATGCTCCTAGGACTGCGGCAGTTCGAGAACGTTTTTGGCGATCAGGTTCAGCTGTATCTCAGAGCTGCCCCCGGCGATGGTCATGGCCTTGGACATCGCCCACAGGCGTGCGGTGTCAATTTCCTGATCGGTAAATGCATCACCCTCCCAGCCCAGTCCGCGGCTGCCCATAATGGCCAGCAAGAGTTCACTTTTGGTTTTCTCTGCCTCGGTGCCCACATACTTCATTACCAGGGCTGCCGCGCTGCGTATGCCTGCCGCTTTTTCTTCGAACGTGCGAAAGTGCGTGAGTGCGACGGCCTGCATGCGCATGTCATAGTCGACCAGATCGCTGCGCAGCCGGGGGTCTGCTATCTTGCCATCCTCAAACTCCAGGTACAGGCGCGCCGCTGCATTCGGTACCAGGATAGGCCTTGGACTGTCGCTACCCAATTCGGCCATCAGTTTGCGTTCGTGCACGAGCAGCGCTTTGGCGACCGACCAACCCTTGTTGAGTTCCCCGACCAGGTTTTCCTTCGGCACTTTCACATTGTCGAAAAAGGTCTGGCAGAATTCGGATTCACCACTGATCAATGGGATCGGGCTGGTGCTCACACCGGGATCGTCCATGTCGATCAGCAGGAAGCTGATGCCCTCCTGTTTTTTAACATCGGGATCGGTGCGCACCAGGCAGAAAATCCAGTCGCATTTGTCGGCGGCAGTTGTCCAGATCTTACTGCCGTTGACCAGGAAGTGGTCACCCTTGTCCTCCGCCTTGCACTGCAGGCTGGCGAGATCGGAGCCGGCGCCGGGTTCCGAGTAGCCCTGCGCCCAGCGCGTTTCGCCATTGACGATGGCGCGAATGTGTTTCTGCTTCTGCTCCTCATTGCCGTATTCCAGCACCGCCGGCCCCAGCATCCAGATGCCAATACCGTATACGGGCGTGCGCGCGTTGATGCGCTTCATCTCTTCCTTGAGTATCCGGCCCTGTTGTGGGGTGAGTCCGCCGCCACCGTATTGCGTGGGCCATTCGGGGGCAGTCCAGCCTTTGTCGCGCATGCGTTCAAACCAGACTTTTGCATCTTCGCTGGGAAACTTGCCGCGGCGACCGCCCCAGTACTGTTCCTCGCGTTGCATCGGCTGGCGCTGGGACTCGGGGCAGTTGGCCTCGAGCCACTCGCGTGTTTCCAATCGGAATTGTTCCAGGTCTTCCAAACTCTCTCTCCTGACATACCGCAGTGGGCGTATGATACGGGCGCATTACAGGTAGATAAAGGTACACGTGCTGTCGTACAGCACAATGGCTTAATAAGTCAGTCCGACCTGACGTAATCGACCAGTTGCGCGCTGTAGATCATTCAGTTGGTTCCGGTTTATTGCGGCGAACCGGGTGGTTTGACCCGGCGCGTCGCGGGAGGCATCCTGCGTCACTCACCCAGGGAGAGCGATCATGCAAAGGTTTACAGGCAAAGTGGTATTCGTGACAGGGGCTGGCAGCGGCATCGGCAAAGCCAGCGCATTGCGCCTGGCCGCGGAAGGCGGTTCAGTGTTTTGTGTAGACCTCAATCGCGAGGCGGTAGAAGCGACAGCGGAGGAGATCTCAGCCGCTGGCGGTGAGGCCACCGCGCAGGTCTGTGACGTGAGCGATGAAGCCAGCGTGCAGGACAGCGTAAAAGCCTGCATAGAGCGCTACGGCAGCCTTTACAGCCTTATCAATATGGCGGGCATACTGCGCTTTGACGATACCCAGGAATTGCAAACCGGCCACTGGCAGAAAGTGCTTGATATCAACCTCACCGGCACGATGTTCCTGTGCCGTGCGGCGCTGCCTCATCTGGTGCAAAGCAAGGGCAGTATTGTCAATGCGGCCTCAACGGCGGCGCTCTCGGGTTTGCCGTGTGGCCTGGCCTACTCCGCGAGCAAAGGGGGGGTGCTGGCGATGACGCGCAGTATCGCGGTTGAATACGCCAAGCGCGGTGTGCGCGCCAACTGTGTGTGCCCCGGCGATATCAATACGGGTATGACGGACGGTATCGATTTTCCCAAGACCATGGATTTCGACCTGATGCCGCGCATCATGTCCCTGAGTGGTCCCAAGGCGCCGGACGTGGTAGCGGGCGTGATCGCGATGCTGGCATCGGAGGACGGCGTACATATCACCGGCGAAGATATCCGTGTGGATGGTGGCACGCTGTCCTGACGGCGGCCCCGGTTACTGGGATTCGATGAGTTCTACTTCGTAGGAACGCGTCCTGTCGCCGACGCGTGACGTAATCTTCACGGTGTCGCCGGGATCGTGGACTTCCAGTGCGCTGAAGTAATCGTCCTGGCTGCGGATCGGCTTGTCGTTAATATGGGTGATAATGTCTCCCAGGACGACTTCCCCGCGCGCGTTGCGAAATGCGCCGGTGATCCCCGCCTCGGCAGCCGGCAGCCCGGGATAGGCCTGTACCACGGGCAAGCCTTCGATCCGGTAGCGCTGTACCCAGCGGTCACTGGCCAGTTCCACGCCTATCATGGGGCGTAAAACACGGCCATAGCTGATCAATTGCGGCACCACATCCCTGACGGTGTTCACTGGAATCGCGAAGCCGATACCGGCACTGGCACCACT
>JAGRIK010000346.1 GCA_020443325.1 Halioglobus sp. | reverse complement strand
CGGAAGGTTAACTTTGAGCCGAAAACGGTTGATACCTTTCAACCGAAAGCGCGTGTCTATTAAGGGGCTGAATCATGTTGCAAGTCAGTATTTATCGCTATAACCCGGAAGTTGATGCCGAACCCTACATGCAGGATGTGCAGGTCGATACCGCCGGCAAGGACCTTATGGTTCTCGATGTAATGGAGATGATCAAGGCGCAGGACACGACCGTGACCTACAGGCGCTCTTGCCGCGAAGGTGTGTGCGGCTCGGACGGCGTCAACATGAATGGCGTGAACGGCCTGGCCTGCGTCACGGCGCTGTCGAAAGTTGTAAAGAACAACAAGCTGGTGTTGCGTCCCCTGCCGGGTCTGCCCGTTATCCGCGACCTGATCGTTGATATGAGCTTGTTCTATGCACAATACGAAAAAGTGCAGCCGTATTTGCAGAACGATACCCCGGCGCCGGCGATCGAACGACTGCAATCTCCCGAGGACAGGGAAAAGCTCGATGGCTTGTATGAGTGTATCCTCTGCGCCTGTTGTTCCACATCCTGCCCGTCCTTCTGGTGGAATCCCGATCGCTTTATCGGGCCGGCGGGGTTGCTGCAGTCCTACCGGTTCCTGGCGGACTCCCGAGATACGGCAACTGAAGAGCGCCTTGCCAAGCTGGACGACCCCTTCAGTGTTTTTCGGTGTCATGGTATTCAAAATTGTGTCAATGTATGCCCCAAGGGGCTCAACCCCACCAGGGCGATCGGGCATATACGCAACATGTTGCTTTCGCGTGCCACGTAGCGTTAACACCTGCTCGTAACATATTGAATATTCAGGTTAAAATAGAAGCACCCCGGGAGGGGTTAGATGCAAAATAGCTCCATGGATTTGCTGTGGCAGAGCTCCCATATTGCCGGTGGTAACGCGACCTATGTCGAAAATTTGTATGAGTCGTACCTGAAAGACCCCAATGGCGTGCCGGAGCAGTGGCGCGACTATTTTGACAAGCTTCCAGTTGTAGCGTCCGAGATCGTTCAGGTTCAGGACGTTCCACACTCGGTAATCCGCAAGCGTTTCGCGCGCATCAGCAAGATGCGAGTGCGCACAGAGGCCACCGTACAACACGATTCCCAGGCGACCGAGTACGAGCGCAAGCAGGTTTGCGTGGTACAACTGATATCGGCCTATCGCCAGCGCGGCCACCAGAAGGCGAACCTCGATCCGCTGGGGCTGGCAAAGCGCGAGAAAGTCGCGGATCTGGATCTCAGCTTCCACCAGCTCTCCTCGGCCGATTTCGATACGGTGTTCCAGGCCGGCACGCTGCACATCGGCAAGGCGGACGCCACGCTGGGCGAGATTTATGAGGCGCTCAACCGAACCTACTGCGACACCGTCGGCGCCGAGTTCATGCACATCGTGGACACTACCCAGCGTCACTGGATTATGCAGCGCATGGAATCGGTGCGCTCGTCACCGGATTATGGGACGGACGTCCGCCTGCAACTGCTCAACCAACTGATCAACGCGGAGGGGCTGGAGAAGTCTCTCGCCTCGAAATACCCCGGTACGAAACGTTTCGGCCTGGAGGGCGGTGAAAGCCTCATCCCGATGTTGTCGGAGATGGTGCAACGCTGTGGTGCACTGCAGGCGAAGGAGATCGTGATCGGCATGGCCCACCGCGGCCGACTGAACGTGCTGATCAATATCCTGGGTAAAAACCCCTCTGAGCTGTTTGCCGAGTTCGAGGGCAGGGCGCAGTACACCAGTTCCGGCGACGTAAAGTACCACCAGGGCTTCTCATCGAATGTGATGACTGCCGGGGGCGAGGTGCATCTGGCCCTGTCGTTTAACCCCTCGCACCTCGAGATTGTCGCGCCGGTGGTTGAAGGTTCGGTGCGCGCGCGACAGGAACGGCGCGACGATAAAACCGGTGATCTCGTGGTGCCCATTGTGTTGCACGGCGATGCGGCATTCGCGGGCCAGGGCGTGGTGATGGAAACATTCCAGATGTCGCAAACCCGCGCTTATACAACGGGTGGTACCATCCATATTGTGCTGAACAACCAGGTCGGCTTCACGACCCACAAGCGCGAGGACGCCCGGTCGACTGAGTACTGCACCGAGGTGGCGAAAATGGTGCAAGCGCCCATTTTCCATGTCAATGCAGATGACCCGGAAGCCGTCCTTTTTGTCACCCAACTGGCCGTCGATTACCGCACAGAATTCAAGAAGGATGTGGTGATAGACCTGATCTGCTACCGGCGCCGGGGGCACAACGAGGCGGATGAGCCGTCTGTCACCCAGCCGCTCATGTACAAGAAGATTGCCAGTCACAAAACTACGCAAGAGATATACGCTGAAAAGGTTATTGCGGCTGGCCTCATCACGGAAACAGAGGTGCAGGCGCTGGTGGATCGCTACCGGGAAGCGCTGGACCGCGATGCCCCGCTGGTCAGCAGCCTTGTATCAGAGCCCAACAAGACCCTGTTCGTTGACTGGTCACCCTACCTCGGTCACGCGTGGACACTGGAGTGTGACACCACGGTTGATATGCAGGCACTGCAGGCACTGGCGCACAATACCAACCTGGCGCCCGATGGCTTTCCGCTGCAACGGCAGGTGTCCAAGATTCTCGAAGATCGTCGCAAAATGGGTGCTGGCGCGATGCCGATTAACTGGGGGTTTGCCGAGAACCTCGCCTACGCCACTCTGCTGGCGGAAGGTTACCCGGTGCGCCTGACCGGGCAGGATGTGGGTCGCGGAACGTTTTCTCACCGCCACGCCGTACTGCATAACCAGAACGATGGCAGTTCCTATATTCCGCTACAGCATATCGATGATAGCCAGGCCAGGTTTGTGATACACGACTCCCTGCTGTCCGAGGAAGCAGTGCTGGCGTTTGAATACGGTTATGCGACCACATTGCCGCAGGGGCTCGTGATCTGGGAAGCCCAGTTTGGTGACTTCGCCAACGGCGCTCAGGTCGTTATCGATCAATTCATTACCAGCGGTGAACACAAATGGTCGCGCCTGTGTGGGCTGACCATGCTGCTGCCGCACGGCTATGAGGGCCAGGGGCCGGAGCATTCGTCCGCGCGACTGGAACGTTTCATGCAACTGTCCGCGGAGCACAATATACAGGTCTGTGCGCCCACTACCCCGGCCCAGGTGTTTCATATGCTCCGGCGGCAGGCTATCCGTCCCCTGCGCAAGCCGCTGGTGGTAATGTCGCCCAAGAGCCTGCTCCGCCACAAGGAGGCGATCTCGACGATTGACGAACTCGCCGAAGGTCGGTTCTACAATGTCCTTGACGAGACGGATGATCTTGATTCATCCAAGGTAGAGCGCATTGTTATTTGTAGTGGCAAGGTGTTTTATGACCTGCGCGAAGCCCGTCGTGAGCGCGGCCTGAAACATATCGCGATACTGCGGCTGGAGCAGCTGTATCCGTTCCCGGAGGAAGAGTTGCAGGAAATTCTGGCGCGTTCCTACCCCAATATTGTCGATGCAATCTGGTGCCAGGAAGAACCCATGAACCAGGGCGCCTGGTACGCCAGCCAGCACCATATGCGACGGGTGATTCAGCGCCATAAAGTGGATGTCTACCTGCGCTATGTTGGCAGGGAGGCCTCCGCTGCGCCGGCAGCGGGCTATATGGCCCTGCATCTGGCGCAAATGAAGCAGTTTATTGATGAAGCCCTGGGTGACATGCCCTGGGGCAACTAGCGACAACCTGGTTGTCACAAAGGAAGAGAAATGGCTATCGAAATTAAGGCTCCCGTTTTCCCCGAATCCATCGCCGATGGGGAAGTGGCCGCCTGGCACAAGTCTGAAGGCGAAACAGTCGCACGCGATGAGTTGATTGTCGAAATTGAAACCGACAAAGTGGTACTGGAAGTCGTGGCGCCTGCCGATGGTGTGATCACTAAAATCCACGTGCAAGTGGGAGAGACCATTGAGAGCCAACAACTGCTGGCTACGCTGGAAGAAGGGCAGGCAACAACCGCAAGCAAGCCGGAGAAGGCGGTGGCAGCTGCTGCGGCTAAACCTGCGCAGCCAGTTGATGAGGGTGCTTCTGCGACTGACCTGCTCGGGCCTGCGGCGCGGCAGTTGGTTGAGAAACACAAACTGGATGTCAACGCCATCACCGGGACCGGAAAGGGCGGTCGTATCCTGAAAGAAGATATCGTGAAGTTTATGAAAGCACAGGAGTCAGGGGCAGTTCGCCCTGCTCCTGCACCTGCAGCCGCTGCGAAGGCGAGTGTGGCGGAAGATTTGCCGGTGGCGGGGATTACCAGTGAGCGAATAGAGCGTCGTGTACCGATGACCCGGATGCGCGCCAAAATTGCAGAGCGCCTGCTGCACGCCTCGCAGGAAACGGCGATGCTCAGCACCTTTAACGAGGTGAATATGGCGCCGGTAATGGCACTGCGCAGCAAGTACAAGGAGCAGTTTGAGAAAACGCACAACGGAACTCGCCTCGGCTTCATGGGCTTTTTTGTCAAGGCGGCCTGCGAGGCTCTGAAGCGATTCCCGGCAGTCAATGCCTCTATCGACGGGAATGACATCGTCTATCACGGTTACCAGGATATCGGCGTAGCGGTATCTACCAAAGGTGGGCTGGTTGTGCCTGTCATGCGCGACGCTGATTTTATGAGCCTGGCGGATGTTGAAGCCGCCATCAGCGACCTGGGGCAGCGCGCCAAGGACAGCAAACTGACGATCGATGATATGACCGGCGGCACGTTCACGGTCACCAACGGTGGTGTATTCGGGTCACTGTTGTCGACGCCCATTCTCAATCCCCCGCAAACGGGAATACTGGGCATGCACAAGATCCAGGATCGCCCCATGGCCGTCAACGGTGAGGTGGTAATCCTGCCGATGATGTACCTGGCCCTGACTTACGATCACCGGCTCATTGACGGTAAGACGGCTGTTCAGTTTTTGGTGGCAGTTAAGGATTTGATTGAGGATCCCGCCAGGATACTGCTGCAACTGTAGAATTTTTGAAGCTGTACATCGCGATAATGCAACCCTTCCATTGTGAAGTGACTTTAGTTTGGGAAAGACAATGTCTGACAAATACGACCTGGTGGTAATTGGATCTGGCCCTGCGGGGTATGTGGCAGCTATCAAAGCCGCACAGATGGGCCTTAAGACGGCGTGTGTCGAGCAGTGGGTGAATGACAAGGACACTGTTCAACTCGGCGGTACCTGCCTGAACGTAGGGTGTATTCCATCTAAAGCACTGCTCGACAGCAGCCACAAGTTTACCGAGGTCAGGGATGGATTGGCCGTGCACGGCATCACGGTTAAAAAGCCCGAGTTTGATGTGGCCACGATGTTGGCTCGCAAGGACAAAATTATTGCGCAATTGACAGGCGGGATTGCGGGCCTGTTTAAACACAACGGTGTGACTGCGATCGCCGGGAAGGCCAAGGTACTGGTTGGAACGAAGGTCCAGGTGACGGACGCCAAGGGCAATGTCCAGGAACTGCAGGCTGGCAATATTATCATTGCTGCCGGGTCTCTGCCTGTTAGCATCCCGCCGGCACCTATAGACAACGAGTACATCATCGATTCCACCGGCGCTCTGGCGCTCACAGAAGTTCCCGGTCGGCTGGGTGTGATCGGGGCCGGCGTAATCGGCCTGGAATTGGGCAGTGTGTGGCGCCGACTCGGTTCTGAGGTTGTGATGCTGGAGGCGCTGGACGATTTCCTGCCGATGATGGATATGCAGATCGCCAAGGAAGCCGGCAAGATTTTCAAGAAGCAGGGGCTGGATATCCGCCTCGGGGCGCGGGTTACCAAGGCCGAGGTCAAGAAAGGCCGCGTGGTGGTGACCTATGCGACTGCGGAAGGAGAGCACACTGAAACGTTCGACAAGTTAATCGTTGCAGTGGGGCGCAAACCCAATTCCCAGGGCCTGTTTGCGTCCGATAGTGGCGTGACGCTGGACGAACGCGGTTTTATCTACGTCAATGACTACTGCGAAACTGAAGCACCCCATGTGTATGCGGTCGGCGATATCGTGCGTGGCCCGATGTTGGCCCACAAGGGTTCGGAAGAGGGTGTTATGGTGGTTGAGCGTATTCTGGGAGAGCAGGCCCAGATGAATTATGACTGCATACCCTCGGTCATCTACACCCACCCGGAAATTGCAGCGGTCGGTCGTACAGAACAGGAACTCACCGCCGATGGCGTTGAGTACAAGATTGGGGTATTCCCCTTTGCGGCCAGTGGACGGGCGCTGGCGGCCAATGATGCGGAAGGCATGGTGAAATTGATCGCCCACGCCGAGACAGATCGTATCCTCGGCTGCCATATTCTGGGAGCTTCAGCAGCTGACCTTGTGCAACAGGTCGTGATCGCGATGGAGTTTGGGTCCAGCGCAGAAGACCTGGCGTTGACCGTATTCGGTCATCCCACCCTCTCAGAAGCAGTGCATGAAGCTGCACTGGCGGTGGATGGCCATGCCATTCATATCGCCAATCGGAAAAAGCGGTAAAGGAACTTGTCCAGGTGCGTACAGCAGCATAAATTGTCGACGTTCAGGGATTTTAACGGGCGAGTTCGGTAGTAGCGTGATAGCCGAGCGACCTCAATCAATCACAGTTTGGATCAGATAACAGGATAGCGCATGAATCTTCACGAGTATCAGGGTAAGCAGTTGTTTGCCGAGTACGGGTTGCCTGTCTCCACGGGGTTTGCTGTCGACACCCCGGAGGACGCAGCAGCTGCGGCGGACAAAATTGGCGGCGATATGTGGGTGGTAAAAGCCCAGGTTCACGCGGGCGGTCGCGGTAAGGCCGGCGGTGTGAAACTGGTAAAAACCAAGGATGAAATCAGGGATTTCGCCAAGCAGTGGTTGGGCAAACGCCTTGTGACCTACCAGACGGATGAAACCGGCCAGCCCGTGAGCAAGATTCTGGTCGAAACCTGCACCGACATTGCCGAGGAACTGTACCTCGGAGCGGTAGTGGATCGTTCGTCACGTCGCATCGTTTTCATGGCTTCCACCGAGGGCGGTGTGGAGATCGAGAAGGTCGCGGAGGAAACTCCGGAGAAGATTCTGCGCGCAACCATCGATCCCCTTGTTGGCCCCCAGCCCTACCAGGGGCGCGAATTGGCCTTCAAGCTGGGCCTGAAGGGTGAACAGATCAAACAGTTTGTCAAAATTTTTATCGGGCTGGCAGAGATGTTTGTCGAGAAAGACCTGGCGCTGATTGAAATCAATCCGCTGGTTATTACGGAGCAGGGTAACCTGCACTGCCTCGACGCCAAAATCGGTGTAGACAGCAATGCGCTTTACCGGCAGCCGCAACTGCAGGCGATGCACGATCCCAGCCAGGAAGACGAGCGTGAATCCCATGCCGCACAGTGGGAACTTAACTACGTCGCGCTTGATGGCAATATCGGTTGCATGGTTAACGGGGCGGGCCTGGCGATGGGCACAATGGATATCGTCGCACTGCACGGCGGTTTCCCTGCCAACTTCCTGGATGTGGGAGGCGGTGCCACCAAAGAGCGGGTATCGGAAGCGTTCAAGATCATCCTGTCGGATGACAAGGTAAAAGCGGTGCTGATTAACATCTTTGGCGGCATTGTGCGCTGTGACCTGATCGCAGAGGGCGTTATCGGTGCGGTCGAAGAAATAGGCGTCGAGGTGCCAGTCGTTGTTCGACTGGAGGGCAACAATGCCGAATTGGGCCGCAAGGTCCTGGCGGACAGTGGATTGAATATTATCGCGGCTACAAGCCTTACGGATGCTGCCCAGCAGGCAGTTAAAGCAGCGGGAGGAGCCGCATAATGAGCATTCTTATCGACAAGAACACCAAAGTAATCTGCCAGGGCTTCACCGGCTCCCAGGGGACGTTTCACTCTGAGCAGGCGATCGCGTATGGCACCAAAATGGTCGGTGGGGTAACGCCCGGCAAGGGCGGCCAGGAGCACCTGGGGTTGCCCGTCTTCAATACCGTGGCTGATGCGGTAGCCGCCACGGGCGCAGACGCCTCGGTTATCTACGTGCCGGCGCCTTTTTGTAAAGACTCCATTCTGGAAGCGGCCAACAGCGGTATCAAGCTGATCGTGTGCATCACGGAAGGGATTGCAACGCTGGATATGCTGGAGGCCAAGATCAGGTGCGATGAACTGGGTGTGCGACTGATCGGCCCCAATTGTCCCGGCGTGATCACACCCGGTGAGTGCAAGATCGGCATCATGCCCGGCCACATACACCTGCCCGGCAAGGTCGGTATCGTCTCCCGCTCCGGCACGCTGACCTATGAAGCCGTCAAGCAGACTACAGACGCCGGTTTCGGCCAGTCGACCTGCGTCGGTATCGGCGGCGACCCGATTCCCGGATCCAATTTTATCGACATTCTGCAGATGTTCCAGGACGACCCGGCTACCGAGGCGATTGTGATGATCGGTGAAATCGGTGGCACAGCAGAGGAGGAAGCCGCAGCCTATAT
>JAGRIK010000345.1 GCA_020443325.1 Halioglobus sp. | reverse complement strand
GGAGGAAGCCGCAGCCTATATCAAGGCGAACGTGACCAAGCCAGTGGTGTCCTATATCGCGGGTGTCACGGCTCCCAAGGGCAAGCGTATGGGCCATGCAGGCGCGATTATCTCCGGTGGCAAGGGCACGGCAGACGAGAAATTTGCCGCGCTGGAAGATGCCGGCGTGAAAACGGTGCGCAGCCTGGCGGAGATTGGTTCCGCGCTGGCCGAGGTTACCGGCTGGTAATTCCCGCCGCAGTGTCTGCACTAAAAAGGCCCGTTGCGAAACGGGCCTTTTTTTTGTCGCCGGTATCCGCGGAAAATTCCAACGCCTCCCTTGAAAAACACCGCACCCACCCCAATATCTGCCAAAGGAAATTATTTCCCTTAAATCAATGACATACATAAAGAGGTTGATATGACCGCGGATGTAAAAAAAGAGACGTTGGGTTTCCAGACGGAAGCGAAACAACTGCTTCACCTGATGATCCACTCGCTTTACAGCAACAAGGAAATCTTCCTGCGCGAGCTGATTTCAAATTCCAGTGATGCCATCGACAAACTGCGCTTTGCCTCGCTGGCGGATGAATCGCTGCTGGAAGGGCAGGCTGACTACGAGATACGTGTCGAAGTCGACAAGAAAAAGAATACCATCACGTTGAGCGACAACGGTATTGGTATGACCCGTGACGAAGTGATCGAAAATCTCGGCACCATCGCCAAGTCGGGTACCGCGTCCTTTCTGGAGAGCCTTACCGGTGACGCGCGCAAGGACTCACAACTGATCGGCCAGTTCGGTGTCGGCTTTTACTCCGGGTTTATTGTTGCAGAACGCGTTGAGGTACATACACGCAAGGCCGGTGAGCCGGCGGACACCGGCGTGCTGTGGGAGTCCCACGGTGAGGCGGAATTTTCTATCGAAGCGAAGCCAAAAGAGACGCGCGGCACAAGCATTACCCTGTACCTGAAGAAAGACTGCAAGGAGTTTGCCGACGACTGGCGTGTGCGCAGCGTCATCAAGAAGTACTCGGATCACATATCAGTCCCGGTACTGATGGCCAAGCCGCCAGCGCCTGAAGGTGATGACAAGAAAAAGTCAGCGAAGGAAGCAGAGGTTGAATTTGAGGCCGTAAACGAGGCGACAGCCCTGTGGACGCGACCGCGCACCGAGGTGAGTGACGACGAGTACAAAGCCTTCTACAAGCATGTCTCTCACGATTTTGAGGATCCATTAACGTGGAGCCACAATAAGGTTGAGGGCAAGCTGGAGTACACAAGCTTACTGTATATTCCCGCCAGGGCGCCGTTTGACCTTTGGAATCGCGACATGTCGCGCGGCCTCAAACTGTATGTCCAGCGCACCTTTATCATGGACGATGCTGAGCAGTTCCTGCCGATGTACCTGCGCTTTGTGAAAGGGGTGGTCGACTCCAACGATCTGTCCCTGAATGTGTCCCGTGAAATTCTGCAGCAGGATCCTGCCGTGGAAAACATGCGCAGCGCGCTGACCAAGCGCGTGCTGGATATGCTCGGCAAGATGGCCAAAGCGAAGAAGGGCGACGACTACGCCAGTTTCTGGAAGCAGTTTGGCAGCGTGCTTAAGGAAGGCCCCGCAGAGGATATGGCGAACAAGGACAAAATCGCCAAATTGTTGCGTTTCAGCACCACGCACACAGACGCCGAGGTGCAGGACCAGTCGCTGGAGGATTATGTTTCGCGCATGCAGGAAAAGCAGGACAAAATCTATTATGTCGTTGCTGAGAATTTCAATACTGCTCGCAAGAGTCCACATCTGGAAGTGTTCCGCAAAAAGGGCATCGAAGTACTGTTACTTTCGGATCGTGTCGACGACTGGTTGATGAATCACCTGCAGGAGTTTGACGGCAAGCAGTTCCAGGACGTGGCGCGAGGCGCCCTGGATCTGGCAAGTGATTCCGAGGATGACAAGGCCGCCCAGGAGGCGCTCGCCAAGGAGTCTGAAGCCCTGGTTGAGCGCCTGTCCAAAGTACTGGACGCAAAAGTGAGTGAGGTGCGTGCCACGGCACGACTGACCGATTCAGTGGCCTGTCTCGTGGTCGGGGAGCACGACATCGGGGCACAGATGCGTCGCATTCTGGAGTCCGCCGGACAGCCCGTGCCGGAGTCCAGGCCCATCCTGGAAATTAATCCGGCACATCCACTGGCGCATTTGCTTGACACGGAGCAGGACGAGGACCGTTTTTCAAATCTCGCGCATATCATCCTCGACCAGGCGACGCTTACGGAAGGTGGCCACCTGGAAGATCCGGCGGATTATGTTTCGAGAATGAATGCACTGTTAGTGGAACTCAGCAAGGCGTAGTACAAGCGCTCGCTGGCGCAATTGCAAGGCGCCAGCGAGCGTGTTTCTGTGGCACCGCTATCCGGTTTCCCCCACCACGCATCGAGTGTTTGCAGTAGCTCGCAAGCTCTGGCCAGACCGCCTGGTGTTTGATGCTATGATGTTTCTTGGTGGGCAGGCGGCAGAGAAGGAGCCAGCGATACAATGATATTGACAATCTGGCGACACGGCGCTGCGGAAGACGGCAGCAATGATCGCTTGCGGGAACTGACGATGACGGGGCGCGATGACGTGGGTTTCGGCTGCACCCGGTTTCGCGAGGCCTGCAGGTCCAGAAACATCCACCCCCTGACCTCGATACTTCACAGTCCCTGGCTGCGGACGACACAAACGGCGGAAATTATTACCATTGCGTTCAACCCTTTGATAACCACTCCCGAAGACGCATTGCGTCCGGGTGGCAGTCCCGCAGGCGTCGATGCTGCACTGGCAGGGCATGACAGCGGCGACAGCGAGCAACACATTGCACTGGTCTCCCATCAACCGCTGGTATCGTATTTGGTGGACCACTACCTGGGTGACCATGGCAGTGTACCGCCTCTTCCACCGGGTGGACTGGTGACATTGTCGCTTGATGTCGCAGCGCCCGATTGCGGCAGGCTACTGTTCTGGGCATTTCCACCAGAGTACGAGGTCGGTGTGTAATGGCCCCGAATGCTACACAGCGCCCAGCCGAGGCAATCAGCTGGCGGGTGAATAATCTGCAACTGTCGGGTTTGTCGTGGGGTTGCACTGGCGATAAGCCGCTGCTGGCACTCCATGGATGGTTGGACAACGCTGCCAGTTTCGCGTTTCTGGCACCCCTGTTAACGGGTTACCATGTCGTGGCGCTCGATTTAACCGGGCACGGCCAGAGCGACTGGCGTTCGCCTGATGCCAGCTACCAGATATGGGATGACCTGCCCGAAATCCTGGGCGTGGCTGACGCACTCGGATGGGAAACGTTCGACCTGATCGGGCATTCCCGTGGCGCCATTATCTCGACCTTGCTGGCGAGCGCATTTCCGGAGCGCGTTGGGCGCCTTGTACTGCTCGATGCCGTTGTGCCTGCCGCCGTGGCGGAGAGTGAATTCCCTCGCCAGATGCGCAAGGCGTTGCAGGACAAGGTGCTGCTGCAGACGCGCCAGAATCGGGTTTTCCCGTCCATTGAGGAGGCTGTGGCTTCCAGGGAGGAGCGCGGGTTGCCAGCCAGCGCAGCCAGGGCGTTAGTGGAACGCAATCTAAGCGAGTGTTCCGGCGGTGTGACGTGGACAACGGATCCCAGGTTGCGCGGTGCCTCTGCTGTCAAGTTGAGCGATGCTCACCTGCGGGCCGTCCTGTCAGCACTGGATATGCCCACACTGCTGCTGTTGGCACAGCAAAGTTGGACGCAGTCGCAGGAAATGGCGGAGTACGCGGGGCGGCACATCCCGCGACTGACTGTGGATACCATCGAGGGCGGACATCATTTTCATATGGAAGACAGTGTGATGAAAGTGGCGCAGCGCGTGCAACAGTTTATGACAGCGACAGAAGAGTGTGAAACCGCATGATATTTGGTAATCCTTCCAGGCTTGTTTTGTTATTGAGTTTACTCGTCCCGTTTTCGTTTAACGGCCCTGTTTTTGCTGACTCGGACGCCATTGCAGTGCTGTTGCAGGAGGTCGACGGATACCCGCACACAAAACAGATCGAATTCTCGGAGGAGGAGGTCATCGACCACGAGGTCGGCCTCGGTGCCATACAAAAGTTGCGCGGCGAGTGGCATTTCAAGCGCAGCGAACGGCTGAGCGGTACCTTGCTGCGCTACACGTGGCTGATTGGCAATGGCTTCAGTTCTGCCGAGGTCATGGTGAAGATGCTGGATTCAGTGGCGCAGATGAAAGGCGCCAGCGAGCTGTTTGCCTGTGATGGGCGCGCCTGCGGGCGTGCGGTGCAGTGGGCGAACCGGGTGTTCGGGGAGCGCGTGTTGTTCGGTCGTGAGGACTTGCAGCAGTACAGGGTGTATCGCGTGCAGGGCGCGGTGGAAGCGAGGCTGCTTGCCTACAGCGCCGAACGTACGGCAGATCGACAGTACCTCCATGTGGAATGGTTGCAGATCGACCCGGAGTAACCGTGTGATGCCTGTCCCCGTGCGTTGCTTACATCTGGAGCAGTGACAGGAACTCTTCGCGTGTTTTATGTTCGCTGCGAAAAGAACCCAGCATCGTGGATGTTTTCATCAGCGAGTTTTGTTTTTCGACGCCGCGCATCATCATACACATGTGCTGGGCTTCGATGATCACACCCACACCCTCTGCATTGGTCACTTCCATAACGGTTTCGGCGATCTGTGCAGTGAGCGATTCCTGGATCTGCAAGCGGCGGGCGAACACATCGACAATACGGGCAACCTTGGATAGCCCCAGCACCTTGCCCGTGGGGATGTAGGCCACATGGCACTTGCCAATAAAGGGCAGAACGTGGTGTTCGCAGAGAGAGTACAACTCAATATCCTGCACCAGGATCATCTCGCTGGACGCGGACGGGAAGAGCGCGTCATTCACTACTTCCTCGACGGATAGCCCATAGCCCTGCGTCAGGAATGCGAAGGCCTTGGCAGCGCGCTTGGGTGTATCCACGAGACCTGGACGGCTGAGGTCCTCGCCGATCGACTCAATAATTTTTGCCCACTGATCTTCCAATAGACTGACTCCGCAATGGCCTTGAAAAGGGGAGTGATAGTAGCAACCCGCTCCCGGCAAGGCAATTATGCTGATGGTTGCCGGGAGTCATAACAGCGCGCGCAGAAT
>JAGRIK010000344.1 GCA_020443325.1 Halioglobus sp. | reverse complement strand
TGTGATGCTGGACGGCCTCCAGTCTCGCTACTACCATCTTCCGTAGCTGGGGGCGTTGAATTTTATTGCTACCGGTCATGGGCAGCTCGCCATCGGTGAAAAACAACACTTCACGCGGTATCTTGTAACTGGCCAGTGACTGCCTGGCAAATGCTCGCACCGCTTCTTCATCCAATAGTTTGCCTTCGCTTAATACCACGCAGGACACAACAATTTCCCCCAGGGTTTCATGGGGCACGCCCAGGGAGAACGCACTGGCGATCGCGTCGTGTTTGACCAGGACGGCATCTATTTCTGCCGGCGAAACGTTGGCACCGCCGGTCTTGATGATATCGCCCATTCTGCCGATCCAGAACAGGTGCCCCGCAGGCGTGAAGTAACCGGCGTCCTCGGTATGGATAAAGCCCTCCGGATCGAGCAGCTCCTCTGGTGGAGTTTTAAGGTAACCGGGCGTGAGTGTTGGGCCCTTGGCAATGATTTCCCCCGTCTCCCCCATCGGCAGAATAGCGCCGGTATCGGGGTCGACAATGCGGACGATATTCCCTGGTAATACCGGGCCATAGGTATTGTCCGTGTTCTGCCGGCCCGAGAACCCTGTGACAAAGGTAAATGTCTCGGTAAGGCCATAGCCGTTGGGTTGTCGCCACGTGGTGTTGATGGTGGGGTGTGTCGCCAGAATCAGCTGGGCATCGACATAATGCAGCGCGGACAGATCCGCGTGATTCCAACCGGGGCACTCCTTGAGTCGTGCCTCCTGGTGCGGCCAGGCAATGGCCATCGAAATCTTTTCTTTTTGTATCAGTTCCAGCGCCGCGTCCGGATCAAAGTAGCGTTGTAGTACCAGGCAACCGCCCACGGTCAGTGTGCTGCCAAACGCCATCGCAAAATTGCCGGACCAGAAGAAACCGTTCGCGCTCCAGGTACGCACTGAGCTGTCTGCTTCATACCAGTGCCCGAAGCGCCAGCACTGGAGCGTCGCCGCCCGGTGTGATTGCTGGATCGCTTTGGGCTGCGCGGTGGAACCCGAGGAGAAAAAGATCATCCCGAGGTCGATGGGGCTCGACGCCTCGGCGGTGGCTCTGGCCAGGTGGGCCGGTACCTGTTCCCCCAGTGCCAGGAAGGCATCCCAGTCCTGTAGGCCGGGACGGGAGAGTGCCTTGTCCAGGCAGATCACGCGTCGCAGAAAGGGCAGGTCGTCCTGCTGCAGCTGCCCCGGAGCGGCAGTCGCCAGACCGGGGCACAATTCAAAGATATCGCTGACAAAATCACGCGACGCGACGCCGGCTTCCATGATCAGCAGTTCGATATCGGATTGGCGAAGCTGGAACGCCAGTTCCTGTTTGGTCGAGAACGTGTTCAGTGCGACGGTGACAGCGCCCGCTATTGCGGCGCCGAACATACTAAAAAGCCACTCGGGCCTGTTGCTGACCAATAGTCCCACGCGAGTGCCGCGACCGACGCCCACCGCTAGCAGGGCCCTTGCAACGGCGAGCGACTCATCGTACATCTCGGCATAGGTCCAGCTCTGTTGCTCGCCATCGAGATTTTGCCAGCGCAGGGCTTCGCGTGCGCCATGCCGTTTGGCGATCTCCGCGATAAAGCCGGGCAGGGTCAAGGGCCCGAGGTCGGGCTCTTCAGCCAGGGGTATGCCGTGTAATTCGGAAAGGGCGGTCATAACTCCCACGACCTCCTGTGCACTGCGTTAGAGACGTACAATGGCATACTACTTATCTCTCCCTTCTGCGCTGACGCGACTGGATTCACCCGCGCTTCACCGCAGTTGATGTGAGCATGCGCTCTCTGGTGGCGGTGTCAAATCTTGCCACACCGGGTTCCAGCGGAATGTCGAAGCTGCCCAGCGCCATAGCTAGCACGTTGTAGCAGCCGACCAGAAATACCATATCCATGATCTGGCATGAATCGTACCGGGCAGTCAGCGCAGCCCAGGTGGTATCGCTGATGCGCGTCTGCGTGTGCAGGTCATCCGCGACCTGAACGAGTGCGGCATCCTCCGCGCTCCAGCCGGACGCGTCCGGCCCGGCTTGTACGCGCTCAATTTCCTCGACTGTCAAACCCGCCCTGCGACCGA
>JAGRIK010000028.1 GCA_020443325.1 Halioglobus sp. | reverse complement strand
GGTGTTGCGACTGGAGGGTTCCACCAAGGCCACCTGGAGAATAGCTCGCAGGGACACCAAAATTGGCGATAGGGAGATTCCTGCCGGCACGCGCCTCACCGTTGCACTATCGGCTGCCAACCGCGACCCGCGTCGCTGGGAAAGTCCGGAGGAATTTCGCATTGGCCGCCCGCGCATTAATGAACATCTCGGATTCGGGCGCGGTGTGCACACCTGCGCGGGTGCGCCTCTCGCCCGCCTGGAAGTGGCGGCGATACTGCAGCACTTTCTCGAGCAGACCACACACATCAGCCTCTGTGAAGAGAAGCACGGCCCACCCGGTGATCGCCATCTGGAGTATGAGCCCAGTTATATTATTCGCGGCCTGAAGCACCTTTATATCGAGCTCGCCAATTGAAGATGCAAACCGCTGCGGAAACGCATAGCGCGAGGTCCACGGATGCCCGAAAAGTACGCTCCAGGGAGGCGCTGTACGCAGCCTTCCTGAAACTGCTGGAACGAAAGAATATTGAGCAGATCTCCATTCGGGAAATTGCCGCTGCCGCGAACCTGGGTCACGCCACGTTTTACCGTCATTACCCCAGTAAAGAGGCCCTGCTGAATGACCTGGCCGCCGACGAAATTCATCGCCTGGTCAACCTGAGCTTGCCGGTACTGAACTCGAGGAGTACGCAGGCCGCCTGTGAGGCGCTCTGCACACATGTCTTCGGCAATAGAAAGCTCTGGACAACGCTGCTGACGGGAGGCGCGGCCAGCACTGTCAAAGAGGAACTGCTGGCGATATCGCGCAATGTCGCAGCAGACCTGGCCGGCAGCACATTAAGCCCGGAAGTGGCTGAACTCAAAGTGATTCTCTCGGTGAACGCCATTATGGAAACACTGGCGTGGTGGTTGCGACAGAGAAAGCCGCTGGCGCCTGAGCTTGTGGCGCACACTCTGGAACAGATCATTGCCCTACATGACAAGCTTTATGTCGAGTGAGTATTCCAGGCACTCCGCTGGACTCTGGCTGGAGACTACGCAGTATGCACACTCAAATTGAAGCCGATTCAAAGTTCTACGTCTCACAGGGACTGAAACTTCACTATCTCGACTGGGGAAACCACGGCGCGCCGGTGTTGCTGCTCCTGCATGGCATGCGTGATCATGCGCGGAGCTGGGATTGGGTTGCACGCGCGCTGCGGCACGATTGGCATGTCATTGCGCCGGATCTGCGTGGTCATGGCGACAGCGAATGGTCGGTCAACGGTGCTTACCACAGTCCGTACTACCTGTCTGATTTCTGTGATCTTATCGAAGTGCTGGGTGAGGAGAGCGTTTCCATCGTCGCCCATTCCTTCGGCGGTAATCCCGCCGCCCGGTTTGCCGCCCTGTATCCATCGCGGGTGGAAAAACTCGTACTCGTCGATGCGATGGGGCCCAGTGAACCGGTACTGAGTCACTGGCGTGATCAGGGTGTTATCAACCGCACACGAGAATGGCTGGAGAAAAGCCGCAGGATTACGTCTGCCCAGCCAAAGCGTTATGCCACGATTGAAGCGGCTATTGCACGTATGGCCGAGGCCAACCAGCACTTGTCTGGCGAGCAGGCACGACACCTTGCTATACACGGTGCCCGCCATCATGCCGATGGCTATGGTTGGAAGTATGATCCGCGCATAGGTACTATCCTGCCTGAAGATTTCGCAATAGATCTGGCCGAGTTCTGGCGTGAGATTACCGCGCCCACGCTGCTATGCTGGGGCACCGAAAGCTGGACAACCAACCCCGCGACTGATGGTCGGGCCGGGCATTTTCGCGATCATCACAGTCTCACTTTTGAAGGAGCCGGGCACTGGTTGCATCACGATCAGCTCGAAGCGTTTCTTGAGGCGTTGAGCGATTTTTTTTAGCGGCTGTACCTGACTTTGGGACAGTGTGCTGGCATCCGACGTATGATTGGGAAACAGCAGGGTATACTGAAAAGCATAAAAAAACTGGACGAGCGGCAGCCCAAATTCGCTTGCCCGCGAAGAAAATATTATGAATAACAACAATATTTCAAACAAAGAGACATCGCCTGCAACAACGGATATACCGGACGAAACGATCTCGCCGGGCTACGCGAACTATGTTTTGGGCGTGTTGTTCGTGGTCTACGTCTTCAACTTTATCGATCGCCAGGTCATGTCGGTTTTTATCGGACCCATCAAGCAGGAGTTCGGTGCGTCTGATACCCAGATGGGCTTGCTGGTCGGTTTTGCCTTCGCACTTCTTTATACGTTTGCCGGTATACCGATTGCCCGCTGGGCAGACAGTGGTAATCGTCGCAACATTATTGCAATCGGGTTGACGCTCTGGAGCGCAATGACGGTGGCATCGGGCATGGCCAGAAGCTTTGCACAACTTGCGATAGCCCGGGTGTTTGTCGGCATTGGTGAGGCAGCGGGGTCGCCGCCAGCGCATTCGCTGATCGCCGATTACTTTCCGTTGAGCCGTCGCGCGACGGCACTTGCGATCTACAGCGCGGGCGCTTTTGTGGGTTCCGGGCTCGCCTATCTGGGCGGTGGGTACCTGCGAGAGTATTTTGACTGGCGGATGGCGTTTATCGTGTTGGGGGCACCCGGACTGATAGTGGCTCTTGTACTGCGATTTACCGTAAAGGAGCCTCCGCGCGGCTATTCGGAGCAGCGTACGGCGAACGCTGAGTCCTCGACATTTGGCCAGACCCTGAAGTTTCTGGTCACCAGCCGATCCTGGGTCTACCTGATGGCCGGGTTTTCACTGCTTTCACTCACCGGGTATGCGGTCCTGATGTGGGGGTTCGAGTTTTTTGGGCGAATTCACGGCATGGCACCCATCAGTATCGGTAACTGGATGGGGCTTATCGTCGGTATCGGCGGCAGCGTGGGCACGATCGCGGGTGGGCGCCTGGTCGACAGGATGGCGCCAAAGAATCCGGCGCGCGGACTCTGGGCGCCGGTAGTGGTTACCCTCGCCGGTTTTCCGCTGGGTGCCGTTTTTCTGCTCGCGGATTCACAGCTGTTATCGCTACTGTGTTTTGCCCCTTTTTATGTGCTGTTGAACGTCTATGTACCGGCGATGTATAGCTATAACCAGAATATGGCCAGGTTGCGCATGCGGGCCACGGCGGCGGCAATAATGTTGTTTGTTGCCAATATTGTCGGCGCCGGACTCGGGCCATTGCTCGTGGGGCTGTTGAGCGATCTCTTCGCGCCGAGTGTCGGTGTTGAGTCAATACGCTACGCGTTACTGTGTGCATTGGGGCTGGGTGTAGTGGGTGGTGCGCTGTTGCTGGTATCGAGTCTGACGGTTGAACGCGACCTGTTGCGAACACTATAGATCAACCGCGCTGGCGGGTTGAATTCCAGTCTGCTGCGCTAACTGTCGATAACCTCACACCAAATGTCGGGCGCATCTACCGCCCTATCTGTATTGTCGTCCCTGCTAGACTTTCTACAAATCGGATCGCTTGTGCCCTGTACGGAGAGGCCGGGAATGTCCTATGAACTGAACCGAAGACTGGCAGCCAAGCGCGAGCCGCTGCAGACCGCGACCACCGTCGACCCGGTCACCGCGAGTATCATCCGCGGCGGTATGGAGACTGTCTGCTTTGAGGCGGCCACTTACCTCGGGCGGGCGGCGTCTTCAGCCATCATCAATCAGTCCAACGAGCGCAATGCCAGCATTGTCGACGCCAATGGTCGGCTGGCGGCGGGCGCTATCGGAACGCCGCATCTCACCTTTATTACCCAGCTTACCGTGCGCTACGGACTGGAGCATTTTGAACGCTACCAGTGGGGGCCTGGCGATGTCTTCGTCGGCAATGATCCCGACCACGGCGGCGGACACCTGCCGGATTACAACGTCTACGCGCCGGTGTTCGATGATCAGGGCGAATTGATCATGATTCAGTGCCTGCAGGCCCACCAGGGTGATACCGGGGGCAAGGATCCCGGCGGATTTACATTGGAAGCGACCGATATATTCACCGAGGGTTTGGCGATCCCCTGCCTGAAGCTGGTCCACCGCGGCGAGGAGCGCAGGGACAGTATCTTCCTGCTGGAGCGCAACAACCGGTTTCCCTCCTTCGCCGGCGATCTGGCGGCGATGATAGGCGGTGTGCAGCATTCGGTAAAATTGCTCGAAGAGCTGATACGTAAATGGGGGCCAGAGACCGTCAAGGCAGCGATCAATTACAACATCGACCACACGGAACGGCGCGTGCGCGAGGAGGTTGCGAAGTGGGCGGATGGGCAGTACGAGGCCACCATACTTATCGATCACGATACCCTTGGAACGAAGGATGTCCGGGTTCATGTCACCTGTACCAAAGCCGGGGATCAACTCACCGTTGACCTGGCCGGCACGGATGATCGGCCTGAGCTGGTGGGCGTCTGGAACACCTTCGGCAACACTCGCAGCTATATTCTTACCCAGGTCGTGGCGGCGATGGATCCGACCATTGTGAAAAACGAAGGCTTTTTCAATGCGGTGGAGATGATCATCCCCGAGGGTACGATCGCGCATCCACCACCGAATAAGCCAGCTGCGCTAGGCTCTTTCCATCCCGCCTGCGAAATTACCGAGGCGGTGTGTGTTGCCCTGTCACAGGTGGTGCCCGAACGCTCCGCCCCGCAGGTTTACAAGATCGGTATGCCCAACGCTGTGATCGGTGTCGATGCGAACGGACAGATGTGGATGGACCAGGGCGTTGATTCGCGCACCATGGACACCTCGGCGGTGAAGGGTATTGATGGCTGGGGCTCCTGCCCGGTGAGCCTGGGGAACCTGCTGCTGTCACAAGTGGAAGATGCGGAGGGCCGGTTTCCGATTATCAATATCAGTCGCGAGATGACGACAGATTCTGAAGGTCCCGGCCGCTGGCGCGGACAGCCGGGCAGCCTGAATGTGAAAAAGGTGCTGCAGCCCACTACGGCGATGGCGTGGATGGTCTCTGCGGCGCACCCGCTGAGTGGTATTTGCGGTGGTGAGGATGCCAGTCCCTATTCCAGCCGGTTTGAAGTGGGTACGCCCAACGAGTACGTGATCGAGCTGTCGGTAAACGCCTCACTACCCGAGGGGGCGGTGATCGCCTATCAACACGGCGGCGGCGCGGGGTTTGAGCCGGCCACCCTGCGCGACCCTGAGGCAGTGAGGGAAGATGTTCTCGACGAAATCGTCAGTGTCGCCAGGGCGCAGGACAAGTACGGCGTGGTGCTCACGGGTAGTGTGGAGGACTATGACCTGCAGGTCGATGTGGCCGCGACAGCAAGGCTGCGCAGTGAAATGAATGCGGGGCAGGCCGCGTGAAGACTGGAGCACTGGCATGACGTACCGCGTGGGCATAGATATCGGCGGCACCTTTACAGACTTCGCGCTGCTCAAGGGAGAGGAAGTGTTGCTCCATAAAAACCTGAGTACGCCCAGCGACCGTTCTGAGGGAGTGATGAGCGGGTTGCAGGAACTCGCCAGGAAGGAGGGCCTGTCCCTCGAAGAATTTATGGGGCAGTGCGATGCATTCGTTCACGGCACCACGGTTGCGGACAATACGCTGATTGAAATGAACGGCGCGATTACCGGCCTGATAACCACGGCCGGGTTTCGCGATGAGATGGAATACCGGCGCGGCTTCAAAGAGGATATCTGGGATGTCCGCCTCAAGCCGCCACCACAGATAACGCCCAGGCGTAGAAGGCTCACGGTGCCGGGGCGTATTTTGCATGACGGGTCAGTGTACGTGGATCTGGATGAGGACGCCGTGCGCGAGTGTTGTCGGCGGCTGAGAAAGCAGAACGTCGAGTCGGTAGCGATTTCGTTCATATTTTCCTTCGTGAATCCCGCGCATGAACAGCGCGCGGCCGAGATCGTCCGTGAGGAAATGCCGGGTGTGCAGGTCGCCTGCTCGCACGAGGTGCTGCCGCGTGCACCCGAGTACGATCGCACCAGTACCACCGTCGTCAACGCCTACGTTGCTCCCCGCGTGACATCCTACCTGCAGCGGTTGGTGACGCGGGTCGCGGAGGCGGGATATAAAAACCAGTTGATGGTGATGCAGGCCAGCGGCGGTGTTATGACCCGGGAGTATATCGCGGGAGCTCCTGTCAGGGTGCTGGCGTCCGGGCCGGCGGGGGGTGTCATCGGTTCTGCCCACGTCGGGGTGGCGAAGGGGTATCCCAATCTGCTGTGCGTGGATATGGGTGGAACCTCATACGATATCTCCATGGTATTGAACGGCAGGGCGCCGGCACTTGCCGGCTGGAATATGCACCATCGCTACCTCGTGGGCGTGCCCATGGTGCAGGTCGAAACGCTGGGCGCAGGTGGCGGGTCCATCTGCCACGTCAATAATGGCGAGGTAGCCGTGGGTCCGTCCTCCGCAGGAGCAGAACCCGGACCGATCTGCTACGGGCGTGGCGGCGACAAGCCGACTATCACTGACGCGCTGCTGATGATGGGCATCCTCTGCGCGGAAGCGGAGTTTGCCGGAGGCAGTTTTTCGCTGTCCAGGAACGGTGTTGAGGAGGCCTTTGCGGCCATCGGCGACCAGATGGGCTACAGTGCTGAGGACGCGGCATTTGACTGCTGGCGGGTAGTGAATGCCAGCATGACACAGGGTGTGAGGCGAACCACGGCGGGCAAGGGTATCGATCCCAGGGATATGTGTATGCTCGCCTACGGCGGAAACGGGCCGGCATTCGCCGCAATCCAGGCTGAGGAGTTGGGTATCAGCAGAGTGCTGGTTCCAAGGGCTTCCCCTACGTTCTCCGCACTGGGTACCCTAGTGGCCGATCCCAGTATCGACGAGGAGCGATCCTATCTCGCGCCCGCCGATCGCCTGGAAGTCGACGTAATGAAAACGTTGTGGCTTGAACTGGCCAAGCGCGCCAGGAAATTTTTCACGGATGCGAATTTGTCCCTTGGTGACGTGACCGCGCGCTACCAGATGAATATGCGCTATCCGGGCCAGAATTTTGCACTGACTTTCACTGTCAGCGTTGAACAGGGCCTGGGGGAACTGGTGTTTCTGGATAATGCTATTGGCCAGAAGGCGATCGCGGCATTCAACGAAAAACACCTGCAGGAGTACGGGCATATTCGCGAACACGAAATCCCGGAGGTCACGGGCGTGCGTCTCGCCACATCCGTGAAAACGGCGTCGCCCGTTTTCACCCGGGGATTTACTGCGCCGTCGAAAAGTGCTCAGCGGGCGAAAACCCGACGGGCCAATCTCGGCAGCGGTTATCGGGCGACCGATGTGTACCTTGGCGCGGATTTGTTTCCCGGCCATGAAATCGAGGGGCCGGCGATTATCGAGGAGTCGTTCACCACTATCGTGGTATACCCGGATTGGAAACTGCTTGTGGACGACGCCGGAGACTACGAGTTGGTACGTCGTTGATCCCCAGCGAGAATGGCATTGTGCCAGTGTTGTTGTTTCAGGAGAGAATATGTCCGCCTTGACGGGATACAGAGTGCTGGAATTGTCGGAGAGCGTTGCAGGGGAGTATTGCGGCAAACTATTGTCAGACTTTGGTGCCGAGGTGATCAAGCTGGAAAATCCCGACGGAGGCAGCCCTACAAGGTATCAGGGGCCCTTTGCGCCGCGTGGCGACGATCCCGAGCGAAGCGGCCTCTTTGCCTACCTGAATACCAATAAATGTTCCGTGGCACTGGATGTACAGCGAGCCGCAGCTGACCACCAACTCGATAAACTGTTGCGCACGGTTGATGTGGTGATCGACGATCACGCTGCGGGATGGTTACAGGAAATCGGTCTGGATCCGGCTACGGTCGAGATAAGATACCCCGGTCTCGTACTGTGTTCGATTACCGCATACGGGCAGTCGCCACCTGAAGACCGCCTCCACGCCCAGGACCTGACTGTGTTTCACAGCAGCGGCTGGGGCTATCACACACCGGGAGTGGACGATAAGCAGCAGCCACCACTGCAGGGTGCCGGCCGTTTTCTGCCGAGCTATGAGGCCGGGTTGGAGGCAGCGCTCTGTGTGACGTCGGCGCTTTATGAGCGGGAGAAATCGGAACTCGGTCGTTTTATCGACATTTCAAAACTGGAGGTGCTGGCGTCCCGGGCCGACTACGTGCTGGCGCAAATGGTCGCGGGAGATATGCCGGTTGGGCCGCAGCGGACGGCCTACAATTTGCAGGGTCCGGCCGGTATATTTCCGTGTCGCGATGGTTTTGCCTATATCTGGATGTCGGCCCCTGCCCACTGGGACGCCTTGCGGAAAATGCTTGGAAACCCCGAGTGGATGAAATCCTTTCCGGATAACTGGTTGGAACGCGAGTGCACACAGGAACGGGTGGCGGAGGTTCGTCGTTATCTGGCGCGTTGGCTGGTCACCCAGAATAAACACGAGGTGGCAGCGCTTGCCCAGGAACAGGGGCTCACACTCGTTGCCGTCAATAATGCGGGCGACCTCTCGTCCTCAGCACAGTATCAGTTTCGCGGATTTTTTAGCGACGTTGACCACCCTGTCCAGGGCGCAGTTGCCTATCCCACAGTACCCTACAAGCTCAGCGAGACGCCGGCCCGCATCGTGTCGCCGGCGCCGCTGCTGGGACAACACACGCAGAGTGCCTTGGCTGCGCTGAGCGGTGGCGAGCAGTGAATCGTCAAATGCGCGGCGGCCCCCTGCAGGGGGTGCGCGTAGTCGAGTTGACGAAGGTTTGGGCCGGCCCCTGTGTCGGTAAACTGCTGGGGTACCTTGGGGCGGAAGTCATTCGCGTCGAGAGCGAGGGCTCGCTCGATGTGACGCGTACCTATGGCGTTGACGAGATTAATAACGCGCCGGGATTCCAGTCTGTGAACCCCGAGAAGCTCAGCGTTCAGGTCAATATGAAGACCAAGGAGGGCATTGCCATTATCCTCGACCTGCTTGGTAAATCTGACATTCTGGTGGAAAACCTGCGGCCGGGTGCGGTAAAGCGATTGGGGCTGGGCTACGAGGACGTGAGGGCGACCAAACCGGATATTATCTATGTCTCCATGGGAATGTTCGGCAGCGAAGGCCCGTTGAGCTACCAGACAGGCTATGCGCCGTGTTTTGCGGCGTTGGGAGGGTTGAGTTCGAGAGTGGGATACGAGGGCGGGGCGCCTGAGGGCATGAACATCCGTTACGCGGATTCCACGTTTGGCGCCGCGGCTGCCTATGGCGCACTTGTCGCCCTGTTGCATCGTCGCCGCACGGGTGTGGGTCAGTTTGTCGATGTCTCTGCGGTGGAATGTATGAGTAGCATGATCGGCGATACGCTGATGGATTATGCGTTGAACGGGGCTATTGTCGGGTGCGAGGGCAATCGCCATGCGGAGATGGCGCCCCACAATGTCTATCCCTGCCGTAATGACGAATGGATCAGTATTGCCGTGAACAGTGATGCCCAGTGGGCTTCACTGGCACAGAGGATGGGGCAACCGGAACTGGCGACGCAGCCCTCGTTCTGCAGCCATAGTATGCGCAAGGCCCATGAAGCCGAGTTGGACACTGTGATCGCAGCCTGGACTGTTAAGCAGGATGCCTGCGAGTTGTCCCGTGAGCTTCAGCTGCACGGTATCGCTGCCGCCAGGAGCCAGAGTTCGCTGGATCTGGTTGGTGATCCTATACTTTGGGAGAGAGGGTTTTATCAGGATGTCTCTGATCGAGAGGGGCGGGCTAAAGCAACCCTGGGACCGTCGTGGAAGATGACCCGGGCCGCGAGCATCAATCACGCCGCACCGCAACTGGGAGAGCACAATGCGTATGTGCTGGGCGACATCCTCGGCCTGTCCAGCGAAGAACAACAGCGGCTCACAGATGCGGGGATTACGCGATAGTGGTATTGCTCCTGTGGGGTCACCCCCCCCCATGCGCGAAATGTACATGGAATCGCGCGCATTGGAGGGAAGTGGGGCGTTGGCCGGGGATAGACTCTCGCAACTCGGGTTGGCGAGCGCTGGAGACAATGAAATAACAGCGATTCGGAGGTTGGAAAATGGCAGAAACACTGTTCGCATTCGATAGACGCAATTACCTGGACTGCCAGACGGCATATCGGGGGAGCAAAAACCAGGAATATTATCTTGGTAACTACTCGATAGAGGCCGGTTCGGTTATTGATGTCCGGGCAGAGAAGAAGGCCGTGGGTTCCTGCTCAATTATCCGGCTGCGATCAAAGACCCGCCTTTCCTTTCAACGTACCTGGACACACATCCGTGAAGATGCGACTGATGTAACTGTGCTCTGGTTTGTCAAGCGTGGGATGCTGCGAATCTCACACCAGTGCGGGCAAAGTACTGCAGAGCCCGGTGATTTTGCAGTGACACGATCGATGACCCCTTTTTCTATCCAATGCGAAACGGATTCGAATTCGGTGCACGAGGTCTTTCACCTTGTCGTGCCGACCCACATATTCCAGGGTTTCATACCCAAAGAGCTTAAAGCCGGATTCACGCTGTGCGACAAGCGACGCGAATTTGGCGTTGCCGAGCGTTTGTTGAACGAGGTATTTGAAGATGAGGACGAACTGGCGCCGCATCTGGAGAAACTGCTGCTGGATAGTGCGCTGACGGTCGTCGCGGAGGCAGTCAACGGCAATGAAAGTTGTATGATGAATAGACAATCCCTGCCCGAGCGGCGCTTGCAGGATGTGCTCAGGTATATTGATATTCATCTTTCTGATCCTTGCCTGAGCACGCTTGTTGTCGCCGAGGCCTGCGATATGTCCCCCCGCTATCTCTCGTTTTTATTGAAGGAAAACGGAACTCCTTTCTCTGACCTTATCTGGGACAAACGTATGAAAATAGCCAGGCGATGGCTGTCTTCCACCCACCCTGGCGATATTTCGATTGCAGAGATTGCTTTTCGAGTGGGGTTCAAGAGCGCGGCGCACTTTAGCCGTATGTTCAAGCGGGTTTATAAACAGGGTCCGCGCGAGTTCCGGGCGTCCGCTCTTGCGGGTGCGCCGGAACAGGGCCGGGAGCAATTTCCCGGCGGGAGTGCAATTACCCTACAATGATTTTAAAAGAACAGGGTTATGAGGTGCTCCTATGGTGACAACTGAATCGGAAGGGCCGCAAGCGGAAACGTGTCCTGTAAGCGGCGAGATCAAGCTGGGAGAATCCTCGTTGTCAGATCCCGAGATTATGGCCCGTCCCCTCGCGTTCTATCGGGCGATGCGCAAGGAACAGCCAGTCTACTTCGACCCCAAGCTGGAAATGTGGCTGGTTTCGCGTTACGAGGATCTGCAGGCTGTGGTGAAGGATCCGATCACTTTCTCCGTCGAGAAGGGCTATCAGGAGCAGTATGCCAAGGGTTTTGCGGGTGAATTACAGGAGATACTGAAGCGGGATGGTGGTGGTTTTTTTGGCGACCCCATCATGACTGATCCCCCGTATCACACACGCATTCGCAAACTTATGGAGAGTGCGTTTACCGCTCACCGGGTGAAGGAACTGGAGCCCAGAATCGCGGTAATAGTGGGTGAGCTGATCGAGAGTTTTGCCGACAAGGGCCAGATAGACGGTGTCAATGATTTCTCTGTGCCAATGACTGTCAGGGTGATCTGCGAGCAGTTGGGACTGGAGCAGTTCAACGCAAAAAATATCCAGCGCTGGTCGCTCGCGGTCACGGCACAGATCGGCCGGATGCAGACCCACGAACAAATGCTGAAAAACGCTGAAGATCTCTGTGAACTGCAGAACTACCTGATCGCGCGTATTCGGGAGCGGGAGGCAGAGCCGAAAGAAGACATGATTTCCGACCTGGTTCACGCTCGTACCGACGATGAGGAAAACCCGACGCTGTCGTTTGAGGAAGTGGTGCCGCTGGTGCGTGCACTGCTGATAGCCGGGAACGAGACAACGGCGACGGCGCTAACCAATTTGCTGCTTATTCTTGCCACTGAGCCGAAAATCGCGCAACAACTGTCAGAGGCCGTCGACGACGATCGCCTGTTATCGCGTTTTGTAGAGGAGTTGTTGCGCCTTGAGCCTCCGGTCCGCGGGCTTGCCCGAATGACCACGAAGGAGGCAGTGGTGGGGGGCACGACGTTGCCGGCCGGTGCCCATATGCTGTTGTTGTTTGCCTCCGCGAACGATGATGAGACAGTATTTCCCAGTCCGCGAGAGTTCGATCTCAATCGCGCCAACATCGCTCGTCAGATGGCCTTCAGCTCGGGCGTACATCGCTGTGTTGGCTTGTCCCTGGCGAGAATGGAATTGAAAGTGGCTGCGCGGGAGATTGTCAGGAGGCTGGATAATATCAAGCTGGCCATCGCGCCGGAGGATATCCGCTATCTGCCGACAATTGCGACCCACTCTATCGAAAGCCTGCCAATAACTTTTACACGCAGGCAGTAGCGACTATTGCACAGGGAGCTGCATGGAGTGGTGGCTTCTTCGTCAGGGGTTTGCACGCTTTTTTTATTCGTATGGGAAAGGAGTGTTGAATGGTGCAGGAGCTGAAAGGGAAGGTGGCAATCGTGACCGGCGGTACAGGCGGCATAGGCTCTGCGACCGTCGAGCTGCTGGTAGCAGAAGGCGCTCTCGTGGTGATTGCCGATATGGATGAAAAAGCGGGAAGTGCACTGGCTGAAAAACTGGGCGATGCCGCGTTGTTCAAGCGTACGGACGTGGGAAAGGGAGAGGATGTGCAGGCTGTGGTCGAGTTTGCGATAGAGCAGTTTGGTGGGCTGGATATCTTGTTTAACAATGCAGGTATTTCGGGCGCCCAGTATCCTCGCTTCCTGGATGATGACTTGAAGGATTTTCAGCGAGTCATCGATACCAATCTCTTTGGCGTCATGGCCGGCTGTCTCCATGCCGGTAAATACATGTCCAGGCACGGTGGCGGAGTTATCATCAACAATGCGTCAATTGCCGGTATCGTAGCGGGGCAAGCGCTGATGACTTACCGCGCCACCAAGGCGGCTGTTATCCAGTTCAGCAAATCCGTCGCCATCGACCTCGCGGAGTACAATATCCGAGTGAACTGCCTCGCGCCCGGCCATATCCGTACGTCATTGACCGCGTTTTCGCAGCCTGGCATGAGTGATGAGGAAGTGGAGAAGGTGAAGCAGGCGGTATCGCCCGCAATGGATGTTAACCAGCCATTGAAGCGCCACGGCAAACCGGAGGATGTGGCGCAGGCAGTGCTGTTTCTGAGTGGCGACCGTGCGGCGCAGATAACCGGGGTGGTACTGCCGGTTGACGGTGGTATTTCTGCCGGGGATTCTGTGAACCATCTGCAGGAAATTATAGAGGCCAGGGCCGCTGCGCTTAAGTCCTGAGGTGGGAGACAACTGATGAGTGCAATGGAAGTTTACGACGTCATCGTCGTTGGGTCGGGTGCTGCTGGGGCGATGACAGCGCTGCGCGCACAGGAACTGGGGCTCTCTGTATTGATCGTCGAGAAGGCCCACAAGTACGGCGGCACCTCCGCGACATCCGGGGGGGTGATGTGGGTTCCCAACCACCAGCTCGAGCCGAACGATGATAGCCGGGAGCAGGCGCTCGAATACCTGGATGCCCTGATAAAAGTCCCCGTGCAGCGTGATCGTCTGGAAACCTATATCGACCAGGCGCCTGAAATGATTCGCTTTCTGGAGTCGCTGGGTGTTCCGCTAATGCCCTCCGCATGGACTGACTATTTTCCCAATCTGCCAGGGGCGCGGGCGGACCGCTCCATTGTCTGTGATACCTTCGATGGCCGCGAACTGGGCGGCATGTTTACCCTGATGCGTGAACAGTACACGCGCTTCAAATTGCTCAATCGGTATGCGATGGACTTGCCAGAATTTTTTGCCATTTCCACGCGCGGCGCTGGCTGGATCAAGGCCTTCCTGAAAATACTCTGGCGCTACTGGACGGACTTTGGCAGTCGCATTATCAGCGCTCGCGACCGTCGCTTCACAACGGGTGCGGCATTGATGGGGCCGATCTATAAGCGACTTTTTGAGCGCGGGACAGAGGTTCGTCTTGAAACCCGGCTCGACGAACTGCTCGTTACGGAGGGCAGGGTTAGTGCGGTGAAAGTCAGTCACTTCGGCCGCACCTACGAGATCGAAGCCAGGCACGCAGTAGTGTTGTGCGCCGGTGGATTCGAGTGGAACCAGGAGTTGCGCGATCGCTTCCTGCCGGTACCGGGCCTCACCCGATACAGTAGTTCCCCCGAAGATGCCAACCGCGGAGAAGCCCTTATCGCGGGCATGAACATCGGTGCAGCGACGGAACACACTGACGATGCCTGGTGGATTCCAACGATGCACATGCCCATGCCGCGTGCGTCGAACTTCGAGGAGATTCACCAGGCGGCATTTGATGTCGGTCGTCCGCATAGCGTCTGCGTCAATCGCAATGGCGTGCGGTTTGTCGACGAAGCCTGCGGGTACGACGAGTTCGGCGAGGCGATGGTGGCGGATCAACTGAAGACGGGCGCCAACACACCTTGCTGGCTGGTATTCGATGCGGACTTTCGAGCCAATTACACAGCGGGCGGATTCATGCCGACGGTGATCATGCCCGACTTCCTGATTCCCCCGGATCGCTGGGATCATTACATTTTTAAAGCGCCGACACTCGCTGCGCTGGCTGCCAAGATTCGTATTCCCGCCGACACGCTGCAACAGACCATCAACACCATGAACCGGTATGCTGCGATGGGAGAGGATCCCGACTTCGGTCGCGGCGGCAACGACTACGACCGCATGTTTGGTGATCCATCTGTAACCCCTAACCCTTGCCTGGGCGCCATTGCCAAAGCGCCGTTTTATGCCGTGCCCGTAAATCTTGGCGATCTTGGTACCAAGGGCGGACTCAAGGCCGATGCCAGTGCGCGGGTTCTGGACGAAAACGGGCAGCCCATTCCGAATCTTTACGCGGCGGGTAATAATTCGGGCAGTCCATTCGGCAACCGCTACCCCGGTGCGGGTGGTACCATAGGCCCTGCCATGACGTTCGGGTACGTGGCGGCCAACGATATAGCCGCCCGCGCCGCCGGGCAGACATCCTCATCCACCAGGGAATGAAACCAGAAAATGACAGCAGAGCGCACTGCACCGGTACCAAACTATGACACGATGGCGCTGACGCGTCGCGGTCGCCTACTCACCATTACCCTCAACCAGCCGGATTCGCTCAATGCGGTCAACCTGCGCATGCACGAGGAACTGCCCGAGGTGTTTACCTGGGTCGCTACCGATGAACATTCCGATGTCGTGGTGTTCACTGGCGCGGGCAGGGCGTTCTCAGCGGGCGGAAATCTCGAACATATAGAAAATAATGCCGCGCACCCGGAACTGTTTGACAACGAGGTTCGCCTGGCCAAGCGCATAGTCGCCGCGATGCTCGATCTCGACAAGCCGCTGATATGTCGAATGAACGGCCATGCAGTCGGCCTGGGTGCCACACTGGCCCTGCTGTGTGATGTCATATTCGCAGTGGATACAGCCAAAATCGGTGACTCCCATGTCGGTATCGGGCTTGTTGCCGGTGATGGCGGTGCCGCGATCTGGCCCCAGCGCATCGGTTTTGGTCGCGCCAAGGAATACCTGTTGACCGGCGACCTGCTCACGGCACCGAAGGCGCAGGAGATCGGCCTGATCAATCACAGTCTTCCTGCAGAAGAGCTTGACGATGCAGTAGATGCATTCTGCCAGCGCCTGTTGCAGGGTTCCACCAATGCGATCCGCTGGACCAAGGTGCTGATTAACCTGGAGCTGAAACGGGTGGCCAATGCGGTAATGGATGCGGGTATCGCCTACGAATCGGTTACCGTGCGCTCTGCCGATCATCGTGAGGGCGTGCGCGCACTGCGCGAAAAACGCAAACCAAACTTCCAGAATCCCGGCGAACCACTGCCGAAAAAATAGCTGATTGAAAGGAGCGGCAGATGCCACGCTACAAAATGGTCGTCAACAGCTATTTCGTCGAGGGCCGCGAAGATGAATACAACGACTGGTACCAGAACGTTCACCTCGGTGAGTTGGTTGCCCTGAAGGGTATTGTGTCGGCGCGACGCTTTCGAATGGCCAGAAAGTTGGTGGAAGGTGAGGCGGCGCCCTACATGGCTATCTACGAAATAGAAACCGACGACATCGATGCCGTGTTGCAGGGCCTGATAGGTGAAGCGGAAAATTCACGCATCAATATGTCTGATGCTATCGATACGTCCAGGACGACTGCGGTTGTTTACGAGGAGTTTGGCGAGGTTGTTTCCCAGCCCTAAGCAGAGCTCGTCATGAGATTTCGCGCAGATCGAGTCGATCCGGGAGAACCTGAATGGCTGCGGGGGCATCGAGCGCTTTTAGCTGTTCTTTTACACGGTTGGTGTAGTGCACTACTGAGGCGTCCTTGATCGGCCCGTAGCCTGCGATATCAGTGGCAGTGCGTGCCAGCTCTATAGCGGCGGTGATGTTTTCAGTGCGAAGTTTGTCCACGATAGTTTCGATCATTACGCGGTATTCAGCGATAAGCTGCCGCTCCATACGCCGTTCACGGGTGTAACCGATGGGGTCGAACACAGTGCCGCGCAAATGCTTGAAGTGCTGCAGAATGTTGAATGCGGTGAATATCCACGGGCCGAATTCCCGCTTTTTTGGGCGACCAGAGGCATCTTTGCCCGGCAGCATGGGCGGGGCGAGATTAACGCTCAATTTGAAATTACCGGAGAACTGATCCTTTATCCGCTGCATGAATAGCGGATCGGAGTAGAGGCGCGCAACTTCGTACTCGTCCTTGTAGGCCATAAGCTGTCCCAGTGTCAGCGCGACTTGACGCACGAACGCTTCACCCTGCTCCAGTCCAAGTGCAGCCACTCGCTGGTGGATATCCTCGATAAAGGTTGTGTATTTCGCGGCGTAGTTTGCATTCTGGTAGTTGGTTAGCAGACGTTGGCGGCTGGCCAGCACATCCGCGATTGTGTCCAGGGGGACGGGCCCGGCTGCGGGGTCCAGTTCGGCTGCCAGTGCTGCGGGATCGTGCGCGGCAAGGCGGCCCATTGCGAAGATTCGCAGGTTGTTCTCAGAGAAGCTGCCATTGAGACGGATCGCCTGCTGGATCGAGGAGACGGAAACAGGCAGTAGTCCTTGCTGTGCCGCATAGCCCAGTATCAATACGTTGGTGCCGATGCTGTCGCCAGTGAGTCCGGTGGCGAGATCGGTGGCGTTAACATCGAATATCTTGCCGCCGTCCAGCGCGTCCGCCACGGTTTTGCGCAGTCGTGCTGCGCGAAGATCCAGATACTTGTTGGACTGGAACTCTGCTGTCGGTGTGACATCGGTATTCAGAACCGCACGTGTCTTTCCCGGTCGCATTGTGCCTAGCACTGGCGCACCTGAGGCAACCACCAGGTCGCAGGCGATCAATACGTCAGTCATGCCCATGCTGAGGCGGCCGCTGAAAATCGCATCGGGGTCGCGAGCGATGCGGATATGGCTGGTGACCGATCCGCCTTTTTGCGCCATACCGGTCATGTCCAGGATGGTACTGGCCTTGCCATCGAGGTGCGCCGCCATGCCCATGAGCGCACCGATAGTGAGTACGCCCGTGCCGCCGATACCCGCGACCATGATGTTATAGGGTTCGCCCTGCAGTTCGACCACCCGCGGCTCCGGTAAATCCAAAAATAATTGTTCGAGGTGGTCGCTATTACTGCGGGTATGTTTGGCAATCGTGGCGCCAGTGACGGTGACGAATGAGGGGCAGAAGCCATTGGCGCAGCTGTAATCCTTGTTGCAGGTCGACTGGTCAATCCTGCGTTTGCGACCGAACTCTGTCTCCAGTGGTTGTATGCTGATGCAGTTGGACTGCACGGAACAATCACTGCAGCCCTCGCAGACGTCCGGATTGATAAAGAGGCGCTTGTCCGGATCTTCCAGCAGGCCGCGTTTGCGGCGGCGGCGCTTTTCTGCCGCGCAAGTCTGTTCATAGACAATGCCGGTAACGCCTTTGGTATCTCGCAGCTCTTTTTGCAGGACATCCAACTCATCGCGATGATGCACGGTAGCGTTCGCTGGCAGGCAACTGTGGCTGTACTGTTCAGGGTGATCGGAGACGAGGCGCACAGGCCGAACACCCTCCCCAAGCAATTGTTTCACCATGTCGATTGGCGTGAGATGCGACTCCACCGGCTGGCCTCCGGTCATCGCGACCGCGTCGTTGTAGAGTACCTTGTAAGTGATGTTCGCATTTGCAGCGACAGCCGCGCGAATGGCGAGCAGCCCCGAATGAGAATAGGTGCCATCGCCCATATTCTGGAACATGTGCGATGTCCCTACAAAATGGCGCACACCGTTCCACCCGGAACCCTCATGGCCCATAGGCAGAAACTGCATGGTATTGCGGTCCATCACCACGGCCACGAGGCCGTGGCAGCCGATGCCACCCAGCGCCATCGATCCTTCCGGAATATTAGTGCTGGTGTTGTGAGGGCAGCCCGAGCAGAAATAGGCGGGTCGTATGGCATCGCCACCCACTGTGAGTGCCCTGTTTTCGATTGCGCCAAATTTCGAATACTGCGTCTCGACCGCCGCGTCATTGATACCGAGCTGATCCAGCAGTGTTTTTAGCGCGAGGCGGATACTGTCGGCGTTCAGTTCTCCAATGGATGATAGTAACGGTGCGCCTTTCAGATCCTGTTTTCCTGTGAGGGCAGGGCGCTGGTTGGTGTCCAGCGCGTACAGGTGGCGCGCGATCTGGTCTTCCATAACAGGCCGTTTTTCCTCAACCACCAGTACGACCTCACTGCCGCGCGTGAAATCGGTCAGGCCCTCTTTGTCCATTGGCCAGATCAGGCCGGGTTTGTACAGGCGGATTCCCAGCCGCTGGCACGCCGCTTCATCCAGGCCGAGATCGGTCAATGCCTGCCTGACATCCAGGTAGGCCTTGCCTGCGCTGACGATGGAGAGGCGTCGGCGCTGGCCGTCGATAATCACCCGGTCGATGTGATTGGCGCGAACGAAGGCGGTGGCGGCGGGCAGTCGGTAGTTGACCAACCATTCCTCTTCCACCAGTGGCGGAAGATTGGGCCGAAGGTTCAGGCCCTCAGGTGGCAGGTGCACATCGTCGGGAAGGGAATAAGTCCGGTGCGGGTCGGGTAACTGAATGCAGCCGGAAATATCCAGCGTGTCGGTGACGGTCTTGAGGCCGATGTAACACCCACTGTAGCGTGACATCGCCCAGCCGAACACGCCGAACTCAAGGACTTCATCTATCGTTGACGGGTATAGCACGGGGATGAGGGCGGCTATCAGCGTGTGCTCAGACTGGTGGGCACTGTCTGACGACTTGCCGCCGTGGTCATCGCCGGCGATAACCAGAAAACCGCCATTCGCGGATGTGCCCTCAAGGTTTCCCAACTTGAGCGACTCACAGGCGCGATCCACACCGATGCCCTTGCCGTACCACAGGCCGAAAACGCCTTCCACCGAGGGATTTTCGAACCAGGCAGCTTGCTGTGTGCCGCGGATGGCGCTGACTGCGAGCTCTTCGTTCAAGCCTGGTTGGAAGACGATAGCGTGGTCGTCCAGCAGTTTTTGCGCGCCCCACAATGCGGAGTCGTATACGCCCAACGGCGAGCCGCGGTAACCGGAAATGAAACCCGCTGTAGTGCGCCCTGCAGCGCGGTCTCGCCTGGCCTGGTCCAGTGGAAGTCTTACCAGTGCCTGGTTGGCCGACATGAACACTCGCCCAGTCGGTTGCAGATACTTGTCATCGAGCGATATTACTGATTCTGTCATGCGTGCCCGGTCAGCGCGTAACAGGCGCCAGCGCAGACAGCGGAAACTCACAGTTGTCGGCCGTCTGCTGTATCTCTATCAGGTTGCCCTCGGGATCCCTGCCGTAAATGGTTTTCACATGACCGACATCGATAGGCGCGCTCTGGCTAAAGGTCATGCCCAATCCTTTCAGGCGTGTGTATTCCTCCTCGATTTCCGTGACGTCGACACAGAAATGGGTATAGCCCTTGTCATAGGGCTGCAGCGGTCGCTCGGAATCGGGCCTCGGTGCGCTGAACTGGAAAAGTTCCATGTAGCAGGTGCCGGCGCGCAACATCGCACCACGCGCAGCGGACCCGGGGACATCCACGATGCGATCGATAAATTCGTCGTCACTCCAGCTGAACGCGTCGCCTACCAGTTCGAAGCCGAAAGCCTCTTTGTAGAACGCCATCATTCTATCGAGATCGTGAACATGGACTGCGACGTGGTGTATGCCTCGTATCATTGCCTGACCTTCTAAAAACTTCTGATAAATCAGAGACTAGAGCAATTTAGCCGGTAGCGGCAACTAAATAGAAGACCGTGGCGAAATCAGGCAAGTGGGTGTGCGACACCAGTCATTTGGGGTTGTGGTAGGGGTGGCATACTATACTGGTTTCAGCCTGTCGCGAGTTCGGTGTCAGGCATACAAGGGTGGTGGAGGTAGGTGATGGGTAATCAGCTTGGTGGATCAGCACAGGGGCTCGTTCCCGGGGAGGCGCGCTGTCCCGATGAGCCGAGTACGCAGGACATCATTGCCCGGGACAAGGTGGCGGCCCCCGCCTGGGTGTGCTCAGAATCCTATGAGTTTCTCGGTGACGAGGATATCTCGATAGACCGCTACATCGATCCCGCCTATGCCAAATAAGAATTCGAGAACCTGTGGACGCGCACCTGGCAGTTTGCCTGTCGGGAAGAGCATATTCCGGAGGTCGGCGATTACTATGTGTACGACATTGGCCGACATTCTTTCATCGTCACGCGCGTGGCTGCAGACGATGTCCGGGCCTATTACAACGCGTGTCTTCACCGCAGTACCAAACTGCGCGCGTCTGGAACCGACGGCAGCACCCAGGAATTCAAGTGTCCGTTCCACGGCTGGAGTTGGAATCTCGACGGCAGCCTCAATGAGATCGTCTGCGACTGGGATTTCCAGCACGTGGATCGCGATAAGTTCTCGCTGCCGGAGGCCAGGGTGGAGCTGCTCGGCGGATTTGTTTTTATCAATATGGACAAGGACGCGCCGACGTTGGCTGATTACCTCGGCCCTGAGTTCATGGCGCATATGAAGGCCTGGAGACTGGAGGATCGCTATATTCAAAGCCACGTGATGAAGACGCTTCCGGCAAACTGGAAGTTGTCCATGGAGGCATTCATGGAGGCCTATCATGTCATCAACACCCATCCGCAGGTGGCTGTCTCCAATGCCGATGCCAACTCACAGTACGATACTTACGGTGAGCATGTGAATCGTTTTATCTCCACGCTTGGCGTTCTGAGCCCTCACCTGAAAGGACAGTACAGCGAGCAGGATGTACTCGACCAGTTCACGATCGGTGACAGCTCCGTACTGGGTGATTCGGAGCGCAAGCTGGGCGAGGGTGAGACAGCGCGCCAACGCATGGCCGATATGATGCGTGAAATGTTTGAGGCGAGCACCAATACGGACCTGAGCGGCGTATCGGATTCGGAGCTGCTGGATTGTTTCTCTTATACCCTGTTCCCGAATACGTTCCTGTTTGCCGGCATTTCACTGCCCATGGTCTACCGCTTCCTGCCCCATCCGGAAGATCATCGCAAAACCCTGTTTGAGTTGCTGTTCCTGCGCCCCGTGCCTGTGGACGGTAATCGGCCGGACCCGGCTGAGCCGACCCGTCTCGCGGAGGACCAGTCGTTCACTGAGGCGCAGGAGATTGATCCGGGGTTCGGTGAGATTATGGATCAGGATACGGAGAATCTGCTGCTACAGCAGCAGGGCTGTGAAGCCACAGCCAAGCCCGGCATCACGCTTGGCAGTTATCAGGAGATTCGTGTGCGTCACTTCGAACGGGCCGTGAGTCGGTATGTCGACGGTGGCTGACCTGCTGGAGAAGGAAAACTGTCTTGACGAGTAAGACACCGGGTAAAAAGCCGGCAGAGCCGTTGGGTGAGTTTACGCGTTTCTGCCCGCTGGCAGATGTTCCAGCCGGTACCAGAAAGGCGCTGAAAATGGGTGACAGTTGGGTGTTGGTGATCAACGCCAACGACCGCCTGTTCGCGGTGGCGGGCCTCTGTTCGCACCAGGCCAAGCCGCTGCTCAACGGGCGTGTGCGCAACTGCCGTATTACTTGTCCGGTGCACGGCGCCCGCTTTGATCTCGCTACCGGTGAGGCCCTGGATCTCCCGGCGACCAAACCCATAGCCACCTATGACCTGCGGGTGGTCGATGGCTGGATCGAGGTCTGCCTGTAGGGAATCGCCACAAATTGTGGTCAACAGTGGTGTTTATCTGTATCCTGTGCCCTACGATTTTTCGAACCGATTCAGAGAGATTTGATGGACTCAGAGGAAAACGTCCGGTCGTTGCGCGCCGCAGTGCGCTGCTGGCTGGAGGAAAACGTCCCTTCGGGTTGGCGCGAGGCCATGACGGGCACTGATCAGGCGTCCTTTGTCAGGGCCCAGCGCGAGTGGTTTGATAAACTCTCCCAGGCGGGTTTTGCGACACCGCATTGGCCCGATGGCTGGCCCGGTGGCGGGCGGTCACTGGTTGAGCAGAAAGTTATCTTTGAAGAGGTCGCCCGCGCCGATGCGCCGCGGTTGATACTCTTTTTTGTCGCACTCTACCACGCGGCCTGCACCCTGCTGGAATGCGGAACAGACGAGCAACGCAAGCGCTATCTCCCCGGGATTCTCGCCGGCGAGATATGGTGCCAGGGATTTTCCGAGCCCAATGCCGGCTCGGATCTCGCCTCCCTGAAAACACGCGCCGAGCGCCGCGGCGACAAATACATTATCAACGG
>JAGRIK010000343.1 GCA_020443325.1 Halioglobus sp. | reverse complement strand
TGGTGACCCGCTTCAACTGGTTCGGGTTTCGAGCCCTGACGCGCTACCCCGAGGAGTTTCCCCACTGGAAAGCCAGCCTGTCGCGGCCCGGGCGCCTGACAGCCGGCATGAATTACTACCGCGCCAATCCCGGGTTGATGTTCAGCAGGGGTTTGCCGGCCGCGCAGGTACCGGTGTTTGGCATCTGGAGCAGCGGCGACAGGTTCCTCACCGAACAGCAAATGCTCGATTCGCGGCTGCACGTGACCGGCTCCTGGCGTTATACCCGACTCGAGGGGGGCAATCACTGGCTGCAGCTTGATGCGCCGGACGAGTTGAACCCGCTGTTGCTGGATTTCCTGCAGTAACCCCATTGGAGGTAGCCCCCGTGACACACCGTTTCGAACTCATCCTGGCTTTGGTCTTCGTGACCCTCTTTGCGGGCTTCTGTTTCTGGCTGCAGCCCGGTAGAGCCCTGACCCGGTCCGAGGTGGACCAGTATATCGCCGCTTATGACCGGACCTGGCAAATGCCGGCGGATGAAAAAGCCCGGTTTATGGCCAATATGCGGGCCTGGGGCGAAGCGGACGACGGCAATCCCGTCTACATGATCAACCTCATGGGCTATTACGACCAGCTAAAGCAAATACCCGGCCTACCCCCGTTCGAGGGTACGCCGGCACAGGCCAACGAACTCTACGAGGACAGCGCAATACCGCTACTGCTGGAACTGGGTGCCTATCCCCTGGTGGCGAGCGAAGCCCAGGGCGTGCAGTCGCCGGACCGCGTCGAACTGCTGGGCGAGGCGGGCAACGACAACTTGCAGCGTATCCTGGTGGTGCGCTATCCCAATCGTCGCGCCTTTTTTGAACTGCTTTCCGATCCTGGCTACCTCGACGTGATGCCGTACAAGTTCGTTTCGATGAACACCACCCTGGTTCCCGGCAATGGCACCCTTGTGGTGCCGGAGCTGCGCTTTGCCCTGGGTAGCTTGTTGCTGTCGTCGTTCCTGCTGATCGGCTGGGTGCGGTCGACGCGGCGGCCACGCGTCCAGTAGAATGATCCCAAAAAACTTCACCCTATTTGCGCACCAGGAGGTCGCAGGTCGTGAAACCGGCAAGCAGCCATCTCGTCCTTGCAGTACTGGTAGCTGTTGCTTTTTGTCTGCCGGGTACCACAATGTCCGCAGAGGATCCCTATCCCGCCACGACCCGAACGCCCGCCCAATGGATCGAGGGTAAGGACGAATTCACTTCTCATCTATCCTGCCCGGCGTATGGCTCCGAGAAAGATGGTGTGGTGGCAATCTATTGTCAGGCAGAAATAGACATCAGGGGTGAGACCACTTCGAGTTTATGCTTTTCAAAGCCCGTGGATTCCAACCATCGACACCTTCGGGCCACTCGGCGAGCATACCGAAAGGTGAACTATTCCCCCGCTACGATAAATGGTGAGCCAGTTGAAGTACTGGCTTACGCCTCGGCCTACTTTGTTACAAAGGGGGGAAACTGTACGGCATTCGGGTTCCCCAACTGGGGCCTAAGCGCAAACGCCCTGGGCAGTACCGATTACATCTCTCCGCAGGAGATATCGCATGATGGAGGATGGGTGGGCAAAACTCAAAGCATGATGCGGGCTGCTCGGCCCCGGTTCTTGAATCGCGCAGGCACGGCTTTCTCTTTCTCCGCCGATATCTCCAATGGTGGAGCCGCCAGCAATGTGCGGATCGTCAGCAACCCCATAGGCTTGTCAGAGGACGAACTCGAACAAGTTGTTGGGGCTTACAGCGACTCCAGCTTTATACCCGGCCACCTCGATGGTGAGCCGCAGGCCATGCCCATTCTCGAGGTCTTCTATCTTCCCCCTCCAGCCCGCTAGGTATTCCACAACGCAATTTTGGCTGATCACCACTGCGCGGTTACAATCGCACCTCGCCTGATGTCTGCCCTATGGGCTGATGTGCACTCTATTTACGCTAAGATGGGCACCCGATATCTATGCACGACCTCACCAGGATTTTTGCTGTCGCGGCACTCATGGCGCTCATGGGCTGCGCCTCCGTTAAAACTGGCAGCACGGAAGGTGACGTTGCAAAAGTTGCCAGCGACGGTCCCGTCACACCCGCGAGTGGTACCGCAGAACCAGACTTCCCTGAGTCTACCCAGGTGGCCAGTAGTGAGCTGGAGATAATCTCCGAAAGCAAGTATGACCTCCAGGAAATAGTGGATCGCTGCTTTGGATACAGGTATGGAGACGAGGGCTATCCACTCGACCCTGAAAAGGCCGTGCACTGGTGTCGAGAGGCGGCACTGTTGGGAAGCTCCGGATCGCAGACAGTGCTTGCCGACCTCTACTACTCAGGCAATGGTGTAGGTCAGGACTATCAGGAGGCGCTCTACTGGTACACTCTGGCCGACAATGGTAGACATGCTCAGGCGGCGCTCGCTCTTTTTTACATGTACTTTCAGGGTCAGGGTATAGCTCGCGACAACAATACGGCATTCCAATATTTATCGAGAGCCGCTGAACTGGGAAATGAAAACGCAAAGGAAATGCTGAAAGAGTTCACCGATGAACCGGGCAAAGAACCGCCCGATGAAAAACGATTGCAGGAACTGGTGAATGAACATGGAGTGGCAAAGGTCGCCCCCATATACCCCCGCGTAGCTCAGATGAGTGGAATCGAAGGCTACGTGGTTGTAGCGTACTGTGTGGACCGCGAGGGAAGGACGACCAATATTCGAGTCGTCGAATCCGTGCCTCCTGGCGTTTTTGATGCCGCCTCCCTCACAGCTGCTCAATATTTCCGCTACAAACCTGAGGTGGAAAATGGAATCCCGGTGGAGAGGCACGGTGTGCTGAACAAGTTTACCTACGAGCTGGAAAAGTAGCGCCCCGTCGATCCAGATTCAAGCACCGTCAGCCGGCTTCCAGCCAAACCCACGCCCAGCTCCGCACGAGCATGCGTTGTGATATGGTGCCGAAGGCGGGAGTTACGGGAGCCGCCCAGGCCCGCACGAGCGTGCGTTGTGATATGGTGCCGAAGGCGGGACTTGAACCCGCACGAGCATAGCTCACCACCCCCTCAAGATGGCGTGTCTACCAATTCCACCACTTCGGCTTATTTAATTGTCAGTCCAGTGCGGGGAGGTCTCCCTCGCTGTCAGCCGCCGCCGGCACGTCCTGTTGGATCACGGGTAACTCCTCCTCGACCACGGGCAGTTCCCCTGCAGCGGCGGGCATATCCTCTGCCACTACCGGCATCTCCTCGCCTGCGGCCTGCACCGGGCTCTCCATGACCTCCGGGATATCGAGATCGAGTTCATCGATCGCGGAGGACTGCTGGTTGGCCAGCAGCGCCAGGCCAAAACTGGAGGCAAAAAACAGGGCCACCAGCCAGGCGGTGGCGCGGGTCAGCACATTGGCGCTGCCGCTGGAGCCCAACAGGGTCTGGGAGGCGCCGGCG
>JAGRIK010000342.1 GCA_020443325.1 Halioglobus sp. | reverse complement strand
TCCTCGAACGGTATGCACTGAGGTTGCGGATAGAAAAAGTGTTTCTCACCAAGCGAATCACGTGGAGCGACTGAGAAACACTTTTTCTATCCGCAACCGCCCTACAAAGCCACTTCACAGAAGGCGGAAAAAACCCCAGTTTTCAGCTCGGTTAGCCTTCTCCCAGTCCCGCCCAGAGCACTTTCTCTCAGACTCGCACTCTCGGCAAAGTTCATACTAAGCTGCTGACACAATCTCACTTGATTCCATAATGCTCTGCGGTTTGATCCAGCGCCCTTGCCAGCATGGACACGAGGCTATCGATCTCCTCGCGATCGCAGATCAGGGGTGGTGCAGTGATCATCGCATCCCCGGTCTGTCGCACCATCAGGCCGGCGCTGTTCGCCTGGTTCCTGCAGTACACGGCGCCCTGTGAATCCGGTGCCAGCCGCTCACGTGAATGCTTGTCCCGCACCAGTTCAACCGCGCCCAGCATACCGAGGCTGCGCACCTCGCCCACGATGCGGTGGTCGCGCAGTGTCTGCATGCGTTCCTGGAAATAGGGGGCGAGTGTGTTCGCTGTTGCCTCCACAATTTTTTGTTCACGCAATACATTGAGTGTGGCGATACCCGCCGCGCATGCGGCCGGATGGCCGGAATAAGTCAGGCCGTGGGCGAACTCGCCCTCGTGACTGAGCAGTACATCGGCGACTTTGTCGCCGACCATTACGCCGCCCAAGGGGAGGTAGCCATTGGTCACCGCCTTGGCGAAGGTGATCAGGTCCGGTTCCACGTCATAGGTCTCGCAGCCGAACCAGCGCCCTGTGCGACCGAACCCGCAAATCACCTCGTCCATGATTAACAGGATGTCACGCTCCTGGCAGATGCGTTTGATTTCGGGCCAGTAGGACGCGGGGGGTATGATCACTCCACCTGCGCCCTGCACCGGCTCGGCAATAAACGCTGCTACCCGGGCTTCACCCAGCTCATCGATTTTCTCTTCAAGCTCGCGTGCCACGCGAATACCGTAGGCCTGTGGCTCCTCGTCGGCCCCTTCCTCAAACCAGTAGGGCTGGTTGATGTGATGAATGTAGTCCAGGCCGTGTGTTTGGTCGTGCATGGCGCTCATTCCGCCCAGCGATGCCGCCGCGATGGTTGAGCCGTGATAGGCATTCCTGCGGCTGATGATGAGGTTCTTACCGGGCTGGCCCAGCAGGTTGTAATAGCGCTGGACGAGACGAAGGTTGGTGTCGTTGGCCTCGGAGCCCGAATTGGTGAAGAACACGTGGTTGAACTGGGCGGGCGTTATCTCCACCAGCGCACGGGCCAGTACCACTGCGGCCTCGTTGGCACAACGAAAGAAGTTATTGTAGTAGGGCATTTCCTGCAGTTGTGCGTAAATCGCGTCCTTGATGCTGGCCTGGCTGTACCCCAGGTTGCAGCACCACAGCCCCGACATGCCATCCAGCATCCTGTGGCCGTCACTGTCATAGATATAGACATGCTCCGCGCGCGAGATGATGCGCCCGCCCTGCTGGCTGTATTTACGCAGGTCTGTGAAGGGGTGTAGGTAGTGGGCCTTGTCGAACTGGCGCAACTGCTCGGTGTCTAGCGTTGTGGCCATGCCATGTTTCTCCACAGTCGAGCCATTGTTGATACTGGGCGATGGTGTGTTTATCCGCTCAGGGTTGTCGGTTATTGTGGCATATTAGCGCTGCGATGAGATTACGCATAAAGTGGCATTCTCATATTGTATGAACTTTCACTGAGATAACAGGAGGGCCGGGTGAGCGATGAGGTAGACAAGACGGTGCGATTGGCGGATGACTCGACTTACGCGAATATATTCAGCTATATGGGCTTGCCGCTCAGCCGGGACCTGGACATGCCGGGCCTGGATGCCGTGGTGATGGGCATCCCTTACGACCTGGGCACCAGCGGTCGCGCCGGTGCGCGCAGCGGGCCCAACGGTATTCGCCAGGCCAGCGCCAACTTGCGCTGGGAAGAGCAGCGCTGGCCCTGGGAATTCAGCCTGAACGAGCGTTTGCAGGCGATCGACTACGGCGATATACAGTTTGGATCCGGTGATAGCGCAGACATGCTGGCACAGGTCGAGTCCCACGCCACGCGCATTACAGCCGCGGGCAAGACCCTCATCAGCCTGGGGGGGGACCATTTTGTGACGCTGCCCCTGCTGCGCGGCCATGTTGCCACCCATGGCAAACTGGCGCTGATTCACTTCGACGCGCATACCGATACGTATGCCCAACACGAGAAGTACGATCACGGCAGCATGTTCTACCGCGCACCGCGCGAAGGGCTGATCGATACCGCGCGGTCTGTTCAGGTCGGTATCCGCACGGAGTACGATCGGGATGACCATGAATTCCAGGTGATCAACGCCGACATGGCCAACGAATATTCGGTACACGAGACAGTCGCCGCGATTCTTGCCCGCGTGGGCGACGCCCCCGCTTATTTAACCTTCGATATCGACTGCCTGGACCCGGCATTTGCCCCCGGCACCGGCACGCCGGTGGTGGGCGGCCTGAGTACATCGAGGGCACTGCGCATCCTGCGCGGTTTATCCGGGCTTAACATTGTCGGGTTCGATGTGATGGAAGTGTCGCCCGCCTACGACCAGTCACAGCTCACAGCGCTGGCCGGTGCATCACTGGCGCTGGAGTTTCTCTACATGCGAGCGAGCCGCACCTGAACCGAAGGGGGCGGCCACACCAGGACGAATAGCGATGGCAAAACGCAGCAACTGGCAGAAACTGAATTGGCAGGACCCGTTCGGGCTGGACCAGCAACTGACCGGGGAGCAGCGCATGGTGCGCGACACCGCGCGGCAGTACGCGCAGGACAAACTCCTGCCGCGGGTGCGGGATTCATTTCGCAACGAACAGACTGATGTGAACATCTTTCGCGAAATGGGTGAACTGGGGCTGCTGGGTTCGACAATTGACGGCTACGGCTGCCCGGGTGTGGACTACATTTCCTACGGCCTCATCGCCCGCGAGGTAGAGCGCGTCGATTCCGGATACCGCTCCATGATGAGCGTCCAATCGTCGCTGGTCATGTATCCCATTTATGCCTATGGCACTGAGACTCAGCGAGAGAAGTACTTGCCCAAACTTGCCACCGGTGAGTGGATCGGTTGCTTTGGCTTGACCGAGCCGGATCACGGCTCTGACCCCGGCAGCATGGTGACGCGGGCGCGGCGCGTGGACGGCGGTTACGAACTCACCGGCGCGAAGATGTGGATAACCAACAGCCCGATTGCGGATGTCTTTGTGGTGTGGGCAAAAACGGACGATAACAAGATTCGCGGCTTTATCCTCGAGAAGGGGATGGCCGGCTTGAGCACGCCAAAGATTGAGGGCAAGCTCGCGCTGCGAACGTCGGTCACTGGTGAAATCGTTATGCAGGGCGTCCAGGTGTCCGAAGCGCAATTGCTGCCGGAGGTCGAGGGCCTCAAGGGGCCCTTTGGTTGCCTTAATAACGCCCGCTATGGCATCGCGTGGGGTGCACTGGGCGCCGCCGAAACCTGCTGGCACGCGGCGCGGGACTACACAATGGAACGCTCCCAGTTCGGTCGCCCGCTGGCGGCCAATCAACTGGTGCAGTTAAAGCTGGCCGATATGCAGACCGAGATCAGCCTGGGCCTGCAGGGGTGTTACCGCGCGGGGCAACTGCTGGATACAGTGGGCATCGCCCCCGAACTCATCTCGCTGATCAAGCGCAACTCCTGTGGCAAGGCGCTTGCGATAGCGCGCCAGGCACGGGATATGCTCGGCGGCAACGGTGTATCGGACGAGTACCCCGTAATGCGCCATATGGTGAACCTGGAAGTGGTCAATACCTATGAGGGCACACACGATATTCACGCGTTGATTCTGGGGCGTACACAAACCGATATACCCGCTTTTTAGGAGGGCCCGCGTGTTGAAGTCAATTGCCATGATTTTCTCGGCACTCTTTCTTGTCGCATGCACCCATGAACAGGTTTACAACGCGGTGCAGCAGAATCAGCAGCTGGAATGCAGCAAGCTGCCCCAGGTTCGCTACGAGGAGTGTATGAAGGATTTTGAAGAGTCCTATAAAGACTACGAGCGAGAACGTCAGGAGATACTATCGACAGACCAGAGGTGAATGTTCAAGCGGCACACTGCTTGCGAATAGCGGTCCGCAGAATGTAGCCCTTTCCCGAGTTGCACGGGCGTTTGGTAAATAGCCCTATGTAAGGGATTGCCAGCAATGGTTAAAACGCCGGTGCTTCTGGTTGTTTCCGGGATTCAGAGTCCGGGATTATCAGTGATTGATTCACTTTCACGTTTTTCAGTACCGACTCGAACCCATTGAGCCACTGCACACGAATATCTACCTCGGGAATTGGACCAAAACCCACGTGCAAGGCGTTACAGCTGGCAGATCTCAGGTTGCCGATCGTTCCCGTGTGCTCGCGATATGCAAGGAGTTTTCCCTGTGATGAAATCCATATTTTATTGCCAATCCCCAAACGGTTATTTCCTGTGCCGTGAAATTCCAACTGCAACCAGCTGCCCGCGGGGGCACTTGTATTCTGCAGCAACATAAGGCCGTTGGGATCATCCGTGGCGATATCCAGCAGGCCATCACTATTGAAGTCAGCCAGCGCAGCGTCACCGTTTCTCTTTTGCCGTATACCCGGTGCCGGGATATCCAGTCTTACGCCGGAGAATGACAGGTCACCGTCATTGAGATAGACGTAATAGCCATCAGAGCGAATGTTTACGATATCCATAAGGCCATCGTTATCGATATCAGCCCATGCAACACCGGTAGAGATGTTGTCATCCGTGACGGCCCATGCCGGTGATTCCAAACTGCGAAAGCTTCCATCTTCATTGATGAGCATCAGGTTCCCCCTGTGTGCACGGCTGACGAAAATATCGAGGTCTCCGTCATTATCCGCATCCCCCCAGGCAATACCAAATGACTGAATACCCCTGAATGGAAACGCCTTCTTTGTGAGCGCGACGAATTTTCCTGTGCCATCATTCCGGTATAACCTGAGCGGCCAGGACAGCAGTAAATCAATGTTCCCGTCCTGGTCAAAATCCGCCGGTGCCGCGTGTACTGCGCCGAATGCCAGTCCTGCTTCGGTCGTCACATCGGTGAATGTGCCGTCACCATTGTTCTTGTACATCACATTATTTGAGGAGACATTCGTTACAAACAGATCGATCCAACCGTCCTTGTTATAGTCAAACCAGACACTGGATCTGCCGCGACCAAAATGATTGAGCGTACCGGCACTGCGGGTAATTTCGGTAAAGGTAAAGTCGCCCTTTCCCTTGAGGAACTCATCATATTTCACTCCCAGTGTCTCGCCTTTTGCGGCGCCATGCGAAATGAACAGATCTATGTTTCCGTCATTATCAAAGTCCGCGCAGCTTGCGCCGTGGCGGTCCCTTTGCTGTTTATACTCCCAGTCAGAATCCTTGATACCTGATTCTCCTGTGACGTCTTCAAACTTGTGACTCGCCGTCTGGGCAAGCATCAAGGGACCCAAACCATGCCCCATGTATAGTAGGTCAACGCGTCCATCATTATTAAAATCGCCCCACAGCGCACCATAATCGTTGTAACTGCTGAACGAAGGCATAGCCGATGAACTGTCCTCGAACGCCAATCTGGCTGGCGGCTCAGCGGCGCCGCATGCGACGAGCATTGCTACGGCGAGGGGGAACAAAAAGCGACACGTTCTCTGTATGGGATTTCTGCCAATCACGAGGTATTGTTTCAGGTTTCGTCTGTTGCCGGAGATGGGCTAGTGCACAATCTCAACTTTATGCACTGCGGCAAGTTTTCCGTTCGGGTTTAGCTGGCGCATCGCGGGAATCATCGCGGCCAGTGCCGCCTCGCGATTTCCAGGCGCCGGATGGGTACTTAAAAACTCAGCCGATCTTGCGCCGCCCTGCGCCGCCATTTTTTCCCACAATGAAATGGCTGCATCGGGGTCATAGCCGGCAAGCACTGCAAGTTCCATCCCCATTTGGTCTGCCTCTTTCTCCGCTGTACGGCTGTTGGGTAGACTGAGCGCGACTTTCGCCGCCATTGCTGCGCCACCCATCGCAATCCCCGGTCTGTCCGACATCGCCCCCACGGCTACCACACCCACTGTCGTGGCCATGGCCCGCGACATTTGCTCGGCTGTATGGTTGGCCAGTGCGTGGGATATTTCATGGCCCATGATCTGGGCGAACTCGGCATCGGTCAGGTGCAGTTTGTCGAACAAGCCCGTATACACGGCCATACGCCCACCCGCCATGCACCAGGCATTGACCACGTCCGGCTCGTCCACGATCGCGACACTCCACTCCCACTTCGCCGTGTAGGGGAATTTCTCGATCGCCACCGTCACCAGTCGTCCTGTAATGGTCGCTACCCGTTTGGACAGCGCAGGGTCATTGACGAGCTTGTCGTTCTTGTCCAGTTCTCCAACCGTGCTGAGGTAGGCCTTTTTTGATTCCACGACAGCCGATTCGGGGGAAACCAGCATTAACTGTGGACGCCCTGTGGGACTGGTGGCGCAGGCTGTCAGGAGGCTGTACGTCAGGAGAAATAACACTATTCGTTTCATGCTGTTGTCCGCCCAGGGTTCAAGGTGCGAGGTCGTTACTATTGACCGTGTATCTTACTGAAGATTCTGTGCGTTTGCAGAGTGAAGGAGGAAATGACTGAGCGGGAATGGGCGTTGGAGATCTGTGTGTAGCAGGTTGGCACTGGAGGGGCACCCCTCGAATACGGCCACAACAAAGGGGCGGCAATCCGGCTGCTGCGCAACTCGACCAATTTTGCTGCGCAAAATTTGGGACTCAAACAGTGCTTGCAGAAAGCCCCGGATTGCCGCCCCTTTGTTAAGCGTGGCCTACAATTCGAGTGACGTCACCACAGCGCCAACCTGCTATCGTGATCCTGTCGTAAGTCCCTGGATCAAAAGGCCGCTCAGGGCGAAACTCCTGAGGTTAAAACGGCAGGCCCTCGTCGATATTGTGGTTTGCATCCGCCGGTGTCGCCATCCCCTCGGTATGCAAAATGCCATTCAGCTCAGTCTGGATCGCCTTGGCGTCTGCGGGTTTGGCGAAAAACTGCGAGTACCACTTGCGTCCGGTGCGGAACGGGCCATCGGTTTTCAGCTGCATGATTTTCAGTGCGGGCCGCTTGTTGGCCCACACGTTGAAGTCTGCGCCAAAGGCTTCCAGCGCACCCGCCTGCGCCTGTTTCGCCGCCGCACGGTCTTCGTCCGTTGCGGTTGCCGCGCTGCCCTTGAACAGGCAGCCGTGGAAACACTTGGTCACGCCGTCGTCCACCGGCGTGTTGGCGATCAATTCATAGATCACATTGCCAGCGAAAACCTGCTTGGACAGCAATATGCCGGGCCCCGTGTACCAGGTAGTGGTGTACAGGTAGGTCTGGTACAACTGCATCGGCCCGCCCTGGCGCTGCACCATAATGTGGTCGATAAATTCGTTCTCGAAGTACTCACTGGGGGCGCCGTGCGTCGGGCCGAGGTGGCGCACGTCGGACATGTTGTCAAGAATCTCCTGGGAGTGTATGGCGAGTTCACCGAGGTGATCGAGTTCCCAGCGCACCCACTGCGGATCATCCCACTCGGGCAGGAAAGGGGCATCGTAGTCGGGATCGCGGCCGTCCGGGTCATACCAGGCCATCACACAACCCATGTTGTCCACCACCGGGTAGGAGCGGATAGAGGCCGATTTGGGACAGGGGCCATCGTGGTAGGGGATATCGTCCACATCGCCGGCCGAGTTGTAGCGCCAGCCGTGATAGGGGCAGCGAATGGAGTCGCCTTCAATCTGTTTGCCATTCTTGACGATCATCGCGCTGGTGCTGGCCGTCAGATGCGTGCCCATGTGCGCGCAGTAGGCGTCGAGCAGTACCGGCTTGCCGCTCTCGCCGCGGTACAGTGCGAGATCCTGGCCGAAATAGCGCACGGCCATTGGGCCCTTATCCAGTTCCGAGCTCTCCGCCACAATAAACCATCCCCGGGGAAAGGTATTGGGGCCCAAGTCGTACTCAGCAGCTGTTGCCATGACGTCACCTTATTGAATAATACGTTGAATGAAACCGTTGCCTCAGTATAAACCCTGCCGGCGTCGCGGGTATCGCTGCAGGCGGTTTGTACAAAAAGGATTGTCCGGCGGCTCAACTATTCAACTGGGGGGTCCGTCTTGTGGTGTGTCTGGCGGATTCATCGCGTTGAATTGCCTTCCAAGGTAGACACCGGTGAGCGCCCATAGTGCCGCGACGGCCGCGCCTACCAGGGCTACAGCGGCCAGTCCCAGCCCGAACACCTGCGTAAGGGCGGTAAAGGCCCAGGCACTCAGCATGTCACCACCGCGATAGATAACGATATCGATAACGGGCTTGGCCTTAAAGCGGGTCTCCCGGTCCACCACGGTAAAGAGCATTTCACGTGCCGGGCGCGATACCGCGTAATCGCCTGCCCGGCGGATTATTTGCAACCCCACTACCACGCTCACCATAGGTGCGGCGGCCAGAAACAACAACCCTGCCCCGATGAGCACGGGTATCGCCGCCAGTGTAAACGGCATGCCGAGGTATTTGGCCATGCGCCCGGTCGCAAACACAGCAACCAGGATGGTGAGGCTGTTTACCGCCAGATCCATATTGGCCCAGATCTGTGTGCGGGTTTCAGCGTCGTAAACATCGAGCAGGTTTTTCAGTTCGAAATAGACAAAGGCGGAGATAGAGGTATACAGGAAAAGGAACAGGCCGATACCGAGCAGATAGCGACTTTGGACGAACTCTGCAAAGCCGGCCAGCGGATTGCCGCCGATGGCGAGATTGGAGGTATCCAGTGCGACGCCCCGGTTGTGCAGCTCGGTGGTTTTCAGGCGCTGCAGCCAGTGCACAATGGGCACTGTCAGGGTCACCATCGCGCTGGCAATCAGCAGCAGCGCATCGGTGCCAAGATCGCCCACCAGCAGTGACGCGGTAGCCGGCCCGACAATGCCGCCAGCACTGGCCCCGGCTCCGATGAAGCCGAACAGCCTGGTGGCCTGCTGCTTGGAGAAGGTGTCGGCCATGAAACTCCAGAACACGGAGATGTGAAACAAACTGAAAAGGCTGACCCAAAGATAGAAGCCCTTGTCCAGCAGTGTGTGCTCTGCCAGTGCGTGCTCACCGATGTAAAACGCGACAAAACTTACGGCGAACAGGCCGTAGACCGAGGGTACCAGGCGTCGGAAACGAATGCGGGAAATTGCGCCCCCGTAGAGCGACACGGCGATGGTGCTGATGAAAAAAGTGATGGTCCACAGCCAGCTGACTTCTGCGTCGGTCCAGTCGCTGGCCAGGGCGTCGCGCACCGGGCGCAGGATGTAGTACGAGCCCATCAGCAGGAACACCAACAGGAACGATATCAGGGTGGCGCGCGTTTCCTCTGGCTCGATTTCACAGGCCCGCGCCAGGAGACGCTGTAGCCATCCGCCCGGGGCGGAGCTGCTGTTCACGCTAGAGGGACTCGAAAATCTTAAGCATTTCCGCGCGCTGTGCCGTGTCTGGCACCCGGCCGAAATTGGCGAGCATATTGTCAGCCATATGGGCCGCAGAGGCAGTTGCTGGGATGATGCAGGTCACGGCGGGGTGACCGAGGATGTACTTCAGGAAGAACTGGGCCCAACTGCTGCAGTCCAGGTCCGTGGCCAGCGCCGGCAGCGGGTGGTCGTGGGATTTCCCGAACAGGGCGCCGCGCTGGTAAGGGCGGTTGATCATCGTGGCGATGCCGTGATCCTGGGCCAGTGGCAGCAGTGTGCGCTCGGCTTCGCGGTCCTCGATGTTGTAGCTGAACTGTACAAAATCCAGTGGCTCACTGCGCATGACTTCCATGAGTTGCTCGTGATCGCGGCCGTGGGAGGTGGTGATGCCAACGTAGCGCACGCGGCCTTCCTCTTTCCACTGCTGGAGCGTGGCCAGTTGCGTCTGCCAGTCCGTCAGGTTGTGCACGGCGATCAGGTCGAAGGTTTTGACGCCCATGCGCCTGGCAGACTCCTCCATCTGCGCGATACCGCGCTCTTTACCGGTAGTCCAGACTTTGGTCGCCGCAAACAACGGGGGTACTTCTTTCATCGCGCGTAACACATCGCCCACGCGGGTTTCCGCGTTGCCGTACATCGGGGAGGAGTCGATGACTTTACCCGAGCCGGCAAAGAACAACTGCATCACTTCGTTCAGTTTTGCCAGTGATGCGGGATCGCCTGTGGTGTCAAAGGTGCGGGAGGTTCCCATGCCCATCACCGGCAGGAGTTCGCCTGAGCTGGGAATCGGGCGCTGGATCAGCGGGCGATCAACGGCGTCAACTGTTTCTGTCGCTGCGCTGAGCGGCAGCGCTGACGAAGCCAGCACCCCGGCACTCAACTGTATAACCTGGCGGCGATTGATCATGCCTGTGTCCCCCTGCCACGTTGCCAGCACAGTGTTCCAGCCGGATGGCTGCGGGTCAAGGTGCATCTCGGTATGGCAGTCATTCGCTTCAACTGTTAGCCAGCAGCCACTTGCGCAAACGGTTGGAGTCGCCAAAGGGTGTGAGTTTGCCAAAAGAGTTCAGCAACACAATGGACACGTCTTCGCCGTCGATATTGGCCTGCATCACAAGGCAGCGCCCGGCTTCATTGATATAACCGGTCTTGCTGAGTTCGATATGCCAGTTTTCGTTCTTCAGCAGGCGGTTGGTGTTGATGTACGTGAGCGGGCCACTTTTCGCGAAGGGGTGTACTTCCGAATCGAGGGTTGTGGTGGATTCTGTTATCAACGGGTATGCGTGGGCGGCGTCCAACATTTTCGCCAGGTCGCTCGCCGTGGAGACATTGCCGGCATTGAGGCCGGCCGGGTCGGCAAATTGGCTGCTGAGCATATCCAGGCTGATGGCTTTAACGTTCATCTGCTCGACAAAGTTTTCTGTGCCGCCGGGGTAGGCCCTGCCCAGCGCGGCGGCGGCGCGATTCTCGGACGACATCAGTGCCAACAGCAGCAAATCGCGCCGCGTGAGCGTCGCGCCCACGCGCAGGCGCGAACCTGTCATCCGGATGCGATCCTTATCCGCCTCCTTGATCGTGATCTGCTCGTCGAGGTCCAGCCCGGCGTCCAGCACCACCATCGCCGTCATCAGTTTGGTGATCGAGGCAATGGGGCGAACGGTGTCGACATCCTTGCCGTAAATGAGGTTGCCCGCCGAATCCAGCACAATGGCGGAGGCAGAATGCAGGCCGGGGTTTCCCGCCAGCGCGGTGAACCGGCCCTCATCGGCAAACGCCCCACCCGAGATGAGCAACAGCAGTAAAACGCGAATCATACTGAAACTACTCATATTAGCCTGGCTCCGACTCGGCGCCGGCTTCCACCCGGAGCAGCCCGCGAAAGGCGCGGCTGGCTGAGGCATCACCCGACAGCACACGATAGACGTCACGGGCGATGGGCATTTCCACGCCGTATTGTTCGGCCAGCGCCATCACCGCCGGTGCACTCTTGGCGCCCTCGGCGACCATGACCATCTCGCTGATGATGTCCGGCATATTGCGCCCCTGGCCCAATTGAATGCCCACATGGCGATTGCGACTCTGCGGGCTGGTGCAGGTGGCGATCATGTCGCCCATGCCCGCGAGCCCGGAGAAGGTTTCGGCGCGACCGCCCATGGCCACGCCCAGCCGTGTGATTTCGGCGAGCCCCCGCGTGATCAGTCCGGCGCGTGTATTGTCACCGGCACCCTGGCCATCACCCATGCCGACGGCGATGGCGATGATGTTTTTCAGTACCCCACCGAGTTCACAACCGATGATGTCGGTATTGGTGTAGATCCGAAACAGGCCGCTTTTGAACAGGTTCTGCAATTCCTGCACGATGATCTCATCCTCCATCGCGATGACGCTGGCCGCAGCCTGCCCCGCCATAATTTCCCGGGCGAGGTTAGGTCCGGTGAGTACGCCGACCGGGTGACCCGGCAACACCTCGTTAATGATTTGTGTCATGCGCATGCGGGTGTCCAGCTCCAGCCCCTTGGTAAGGCTTATTACCGGTACCCAGGCGCGAATGTGTTTCTTTACCTCGTGTAACACCGCACGGAAATTGTGTGACGGTATGCCCATCACAATCACATCGGCGCCGCGCACCGCCTCGCCAATATCGGTGGTCGCTGTCAGTTTCTCCGGGAGCTTCGCATCGGGCAGGTAAACGCTGTTGGTGTGACGGGTGTTGATCTCTGCCACGGTCTCGGGGTTTCGCGCCCACAGGGTGACCGGGGCGTTGCGGGTGACCAGTGCCGCCACGGTCGTGCCCCAGGAGCCACCGCCGAGCACGGCAACGTTCAGTTCTGTCATTATTTTTCTCCAGTAAATCCGTGTATCGGCCAGCGCGCCAGCAATCCCGAATGGGTGGTTGTATCCTAACTGCCTCGGCTGGCCACGCCAATGGCGCGAATCAGGTCCAGGCGACGCAACAGCTCGCGCAACTGCCGCGATTGTTCCCGCCGTCGCTCCTTGAGACCGGGCTCGCCGGCATCGGTCAACTTCCGTGCTTGTAGCATCTTGAAGCCGTTCTTGAACAGGAGTTTACCAATCGACGCCTCGCTGCTGATGCGCCGCTGCAGGTAGGCCTGGCGCCCGAATTTCAGCGCATCGCTGACACAGGCGGCCTCGTCCAGTGTCTCCGTATGATCAAGGCGTGCGGCCATCGCGGCGACGACCGAGTAAGCCTCCGCGTAGATCAGCAGCACCACATGGGCGACCAGTGGCGTCATGCGATTGAGCAACTGTGTGAAGCCGACAGCGCCCTGGCCCAGTAACGTGGACCAGTCCTTGTCGTAGCGATCCAGCTCATCGCGTATCTGCTGGTGGAACTCTGCGGTGGGGGCATAGAAAAACTCAAACTTGAACAGGTCGCGCAGCTGGTCCACTTCCGCCCAGAATACATCCAGTGCATCGGGGCCGGCATTCTCACTGGCTTTCATCAACGCCAGTTCGATAATTGCCTTGTTGACAAAAAAGTGAACGACCGTGTTGCGGTAATAGCTCGCCACCGCCTGTTGGTTCAGGCCGATGCCGTAGACAACTTCCGGACCCTCGTCGTAGCGGGTCACGATGCCGTCGTCGAGCATGATGCCGATAACACTGGGCAGCTGGTCGGCGTAGGCCGAGTCGAAATCCCTGGAGATATGCAGGTTCCTGTCCCGCGCCCACTTCAACAGTGCGCCGAGGTCCGCGAGCACTTCATCCTGGGTGAGCGCCTTGGGCGCCGCGCCCAGCAGGCTCATGGTCACCAGCGAGGGGAAGGTGATGGCCGTAACGTGGTTGGCTTCCACGGCGACTTCAAACGCTATCTTGGAGAGGGCGAGCTTGTCGTCCGGCTCCGGTGCCCGCTCCAGTACCACGGGCTTGCCGATATCCACATAGATTTTACCCATGGGACGCGCGAGGCTGCGAATATAGCCGATCAACCAGCGCAATGACTCGGCGCCCTTGCCCTGGCTGGTCTGCTCCGTCGCGTATTCCTCGACATCGCGGATCAGGTCGTAGCTGATGGAAATAGGGATGATATGGATATTCCTGGCGTCGGTGGCGTGGCAGGCCTCCAGCACATACTTCAACAGCCCGTAGCGCGGCGGCATCAACTTGCCCAAGCGTGAGCGGGTGCCCTCGAACGCCCAGTTCATCGGAAAGCGTTTCTCCATGAGATAGCCGATGTAATGGCGCAGCGTCGTTTTGTACAACTCGTTGTCCTGGAAGCTGCGCCGGATAAAAATGGCGCCCGCCCGGTGCAGCAGGAAACCCAGGCCTGGAAAGTTCAGGTTGGCGCCGCCAAACATGTGCGGCATCGGGAAGTCGTTGTCGTACAGCAGCTTGGGTACGACCATGCCATCAAGGTAAGTCTTGTGGGTCCACAGCAGCATGGAGGGATTTTCGCGGACCATCTGGCGCATCCGTTCGACGTCGGCCTGGTTGCAGACAATTTCTTCTTCATAGCCCAGCCCCAGGCAGAACTTGTTGAACTTGGCGTAGAAGTCCAGCCAGAATGTGCGCGGGCGCGACACCATTTCCTTCATGTACTCGGCGGCATCTTTTACCAGCTGCGCCCTGGGTGTGCCGCTTTGCACCGCGAGTTCGTCCAGCGCCTTGTTATAGCCACGGCTGGCCATCAGGCTTGCCGCCACCTGGCGCGGCACCTTGTAGCGCCCGCCCTGCAATCGGCGTTCGGCGAGGTCGAGCACTACCACCGCCTGGCGCGCGACGAAATCGGCGAACTCGCGTTGCTCGTTGCTGTTCTCTGTCTGGTGGATAAGTTCAAACCGCTGCCGCAGATTGGCCACGGTATCCGGTTTCCCGCACAGCAACTGCATTCTGTCCGGTGCTTGCCCGAGAATCCTGCGTGCGCGTGCCGCGCTCGGGTGACGGGGGTCACCGAAGATCAGGTCGCGCAGTCGCGGCCCCGAATTAATGGCTTCCTGTGAGGGCAGCCAGGTGACACGCAGTGGTATCACCAGCGTATCGGCAGGCACATTCAGCGCGGAAACCAGCGGCGCACTGTTTATGCCGTGTTGTTCGTCGCGCAGGTCGAGATTGACATGTGGGATGTCGGCGATCGCGCCTTCGTTGTGATGGCGGATCCAGTTGCGTAACAGTTCCTGCTCAAAGCTGTTGCGGGTGTCGAGGATGAACAGCACCTTCCGTGAGCCGTCATCCGGCCAGGGATTCTGCGACTCGTACTTGCCCTTCAGGGACACGTCCATCGGCCCGGCCATCACGTATCCTGTTTCCTGCCGGCAGCTTTACCTGAGGATTTCGCCTGCAATTTTGGCTTGACCTGCCTGGCCGCAGTTTTGCGCTTGGCGGCTGGTTTTTTTCCAGTCGCTTTGCCAGCAGGTTTGCTCTTGCTTCTGGCGGCGCGCTTTGTCGCCTGCGGTTTATCCTCCGGTTGCCCCAGCGTGCGGGCGAACATGTTGCGCACCTCGCGCACATGCTCATCGATGGACTCCGCCTTCCAGCGGCTGGTATCGACGGGCGGCAGCACGTCCACCTGTACCGTTGCGGGACGGAAGACGAAATCGCCCTTGGGCGCGACATCGCCCGCGTTGTGGATCACGATGGGTACGATGGGTACCCCGGCCTGCAGGGCCAGGTGGAAAGCGCCTTTCTTGAAGGGCGCCAGTTTGGGCGACACGGTGCGGGTGCCTTCCGGCGCAATCACCACCGATTTGCCCTCCTTGCGCATCGCATCCACGAGTGGCTGCATCGCGTTGATCGCGCTCTTGCCATCGGCGCGGTCGATGAACACAACGCCGCCCAGTTCCATCACCATGCCGAGGATCGGGGTTTCCTTCTTGATTTCCTGTTTACCGACACCGGCGATATCGCGGCGCAGTAACTTCGCGGCAATCACCACATCCGCCTTGCTCTGGTGGTTGAACACAAACACCGCCGGTCGATGTGACCACAGGTGTTCCTCCCCGTTGACCTTGATGTCCATGCCGATGAGCGCAGTTGCGGTATCGGCAAACAGCGAGAATGAAAAGTTTTGCGATTCGCGTCGCGAGCCAGTCAGCGCCAGTACCGGCAAACCGGCCATGAACGAAGTCACCAGGGAACTGGTGGCGGCCACGGAGCGCACAAACTGCGTCAGGGTGGGCCGCCCGCGGCTGCCGAAAGACGCAATGGGCCACTGCCGCGCGCGCGCAATACGTTCCAGTTTGGGGCTGGGATTCAGTGCCCTGGGGTGTCCGACCCTCTCCAGTAGCAGCAGATCATCCTGGCTGTCGGAATAGAAGAAGCTGTCGTCCAACTTGGCGTGGTACTGCCGGGCCAGTTTCTCTGCCGCATCCACCTTGCCCTGTCCGAAACAGGTGGGGCTGATGACGCCGCCGGTAAACTTGCCGCCCGCGACTTCCAGCTGCGTGCACAGCACATGCTCAATGCCCAGGTCTGCCGCGGCGGGCTCCACCTGGTAGGGGGTGGCGGAGGAGATGATGGCCACGGTATGCCCCCTGGCCTGGTGCGCCTCCACCAGCGCCCGGGACTCCGGATACACCAGCCGGGCAATCTGCTTGGTATACAGCTGTCTGCCGACTTCGTTGTAGGTCTCCTCCTCGGTGCCCCGCATGAACTGTGCGTTGATGGCCATCATCCCTGAGAAGCCCATGCTGCCGAGCCCGAAGTTGGTCATGGCGCGCATCAGCTCGATGAACTGGCGCGGTGTCAGGTCGCCGCGCCTGAGTTGTTCCCGGATAAACGTCGTGGCGGAGTAACCGGCGATGATGGTGCCATCGAAATCGAAAATTGCGACAGTCCTGGGCCCTTTGGGGGAACTCTTGATGTCGCTTAACAGCTGGTTTACTGAAGTCATGGTGCTTCCCGATTCTTTCGCGGAAGCATAGCGTATTCTGGCCTGTCGCGGACACCTGTCGGTCAAAAGATTGGTTTCAGGCGGCGTATCGGCAAGCGTGTGCCAAACGGCGGGCCAAAAAAAACGCCGGCACCAGGAAGGTGGCGACGGCGTGTGATGGGTAAAGCCCTATATTGTTTAAAGCCCGGTTTTGTGTTCATCCGACCCGCAAAAATCGGATATCGTCCCCTGGCGACAAACGTCTCTGACAAACGTTTACCAGCTTTCCCTCAATCGTGGATGTTGCCCTCAATTGGTAGTCATCCAATTAACAGCCACGGTTGCAGTATAGGAAGTGTGACCGGATACGCAAGAAATAACTATATGATATGTTTTTATAACATAAAATAATTAATAGTTATTTCATGCGATATTCGAGGTCAGGGGGCTTTGCGAAAGAGCAGTGTCATGCGATCCGACTCGCCGATCGCGGCCATCTCGGCCTGCTTTTTCGGGTCATCGCTGTTGCCGCGCAGTGAGGGCGGCAAACGCCAGACGTTATCGTCCCCAGCCGGCTGGTCCAATGGGTTGGCGTTGATATCGCTTTGGGCGACGAGTTCGAAGCCCGCTTCCTCAAACATCACAATGACGGCGGCCTCATTCAGGTAGCCGCGGCTGCCGTCGGCCCACTCGGCGCTGGCAGTCTCCGGAGCCCGGTGTTGAACCACGCCCACCAGCCCATCGTCCTTGAGCATCGAACGGACATTGGCGAGTGCGCGGGACAGGGTTTGTGCTTCCCCTTCATACCGGTTGAGATTGTGCAGCGCACGAATCAGCAGCACCCTGTCTACCGTGCCCACCACCTCGGGAGGAACCGTTTCAAAGGTGAAACCGCGTGCGGTGATGCCGTTGTCGGTATACGTTGCGACCTCGGCGGGAAAGTTTGCGGTCGCGGCGGTTCGCGTGGCGATCATCTCCGGGGTGCTGAAGCTGAACATGGGCCACATGCGGTCCGCATAGTTCACGCCATACAGCGCACCGTCAGCACCGAGGTAGTTCGCCAGGATACGGGTGTACCAGCCGCCACCGGGCAGACCTTCCGCGACGGTCATCCCGGGTTCGACCTGGAAAAACTCCAGGGTTTCCACAGGATGGCGTGCACCATCGCGCGCTTTATCCTCGTCGCTGCGCGCGGCCACGACCTCGGCCAATGCCGCGCTGTTGTCGCCGGCATAAACGGGCAGGGTAGCGCCGGTGAGTGCCAGGCTCGTTGCCAACAGGCAGGCTCGTATCGTTGACATAAGGGTGTCCTCCGCAAAGTGTTGTGGTAATCCGCTATACAGCGTAACTGTCCCCTGCACCGTAACATGTGTAAAGGATTTTTGTGACCTTAACGCCGGTCAACCTGTGCCGAGAATGACCGATTCCGTCATGCCGGTCACCGCAATCGCTGCTAACATATCGCCGAACAAAATCATCGACTGGAGTGAACACTATGGCCAAAGTGCTGATCACCGGAGCCACTGGCTTCATCGGCAACCACGTGACCCGCCTGTGCCTGGAAAAAGGCGACGAGGTGCGCGTGATGGTGATGCCGGGAGAGGACCGGTCGCCCCTGAATGGCATGGATGTGGAGTTTGTGGAGGGAAACCTGCTGGACCCCGAGTCCCTCGTCAGGGCTGTGCAGGGCGTTGAGCAGCTCTATCACCTGGCCGCCCTTTTTGCGATCTGGACGAAGGATCCCGACCTGCATTTCAAAATCAATGTGGATGGCGCGCGCTCCATGCTGGAGGCGGCGAAGGCGGCTGGCGTCGAGAAGATCGTGTTCACCAGCAGTGTGGCCGCGATCGGCATAGTGGGCAATGGCGGCTACGCCACCGAAAAAACCGCGTTCAACTCCTGGCCGTGGGCCAGTGAGTACATCCTCTCCAAATTCATCAGCCACCAGATGGTGAAAGGGATGGTCAGCGAGGGCTTGCCGGTGACGATGGTGATGCCGGGCATGCCGTTTGGCCCCGGTGATCGTATGCCGACCCCCACCGGCACGATGATTGTGCGTACCCTGAAAGGAAAAATGAAAAACTACTGGGACGGTGGTGTGTGCGCGGTGGATGTTCGGGACGTGGCCGCAGGCCACGTGTTGGCGATGGAAAAGGGGCGCATTGGCGAGTCCTACATACTCGCCAATAAAGAGGGCAATATGCCCAACAAGCAACTGCTCAGGATGATCGGTGAGATCGCGGGTGTGCCGGACGTGGCGAAGACCGCGGTGTCCGGCAAGGTGATGTTGCGCGTCGCGAAACTGGTCGAGATGCTGTCCAAAGTGACGGGCAGGGCGCCCATGACCACCTACAAAAACACGATGTACGTGTTACAGCACGGGTACGTGGACCCGACCAAGGCGATCGAGGAACTGGGCTTGCCGCAGACGCCGATTGAAACCGCTGTCGCGGACTCCATCAAATGGTTCCGCGAAAACGGCTATACCTGAGCCAAACGCGCAGGGCTACCCGGCTTTTGCCAGGTACTCTGCGCAGATAGCCTGTCCCAATTCCCCCGTGAGTTGTGCACTGCTGCCGGCAGTCAGCTCAATCTGGCGGGCCAGCTCGCAATAGCGGAACAGCGGGTAGTCGCGGTCCACGCCGGTGCCGCCGTGGCAGTGCTGCGAGGCCTGGCTGACCCGGTGCGTGACATCGCCGCACCAGATTTTCGCCATGGCCACGGCCTCACCCGCAGGCCGGCCCTGGTCGATCAGTGATGCCGCCTGTTGCGTCACCAGGCGCAGGCACTCGACGTCGATGTAACAATCCGCCACCCGGTGGCTCACCGCCTGGAAGGTCGCAATCGCGCGGCCAAACTGCTCCCGCTCCGAGGTGTAGCTGCCGGTGATGCGCATCATCTTGTCGCACACACCCACCGCCATCGCGGCGAGCGCGGTGCGGCTTGCCTGCAACGCCCACTCCATAGCGGCAGTCGCATCGCGACCGGTGGCAACGATGTCGGCGGTCGGCACCTGTACCTTGTCCATGACCAGCTCGTGCCGGGTCTCG
>JAGRIK010000341.1 GCA_020443325.1 Halioglobus sp. | reverse complement strand
AGGTTCTGGCCCTGCAGATAGACCTGGAATTCCAGCTGTTCGCCGGTGACAACGGAGTAGGAAACCTCCGCGTTCAACAGGTCGTAACCGGGGGTGGGTGTCTCCAGTGGCGCCGTGTTGTCCTGTTTGTAGGCGTGTATCCACAGCAGATTGGCAGCAAAGCCCGCGTGGTCCCAGTCCAGGCCCATGCCGATGCGCGCGGGTGGCGCCAGCGGCACATCCGTATTGTCGGAAAGTTCACCGTCCACGATGTCGCCAAAGCCGAATACCTGCCAGTGCCCGTAGCGGCCGGGGTCGAAGTCGTAGCGCAGTTCAATTTCCCCCCCGATGAAGTCGGCACCTTGCTGTTGCCAGAGTTGCACGGGCAAGCCATCTTGCTCCTCCCCGGTGTCGGACAGGTAGATATAGTTATCGAAATCATCGTAGTAGACGTTCGCGCTTCCTGTGAGGCCAGCAACAGTGACACTGACCCCGGCTTCCAGGTGCAGGTTTTTCTCCTTGTCCAGCGAGGCGTCTCCCACCTCGAAGACCTGCGTGGCGATATGCGGGCCATTGGCAAACAGTTCTTCGGGGGCGGGCGCGCGCTCGGCGTGGGCAGCGCTGAAGCTGAGGCCGAAAATATCGGTCGCCTGCCACAGTACGCCTGCCGAGGCGCTGAAGGGCTGATAGTCAACGTTCGCCTTGGGTCCCGTCTCGCCTTCCTCTGCTATCAAGGTGTTTGGCACTTTGGACTGGACGTCTTCATAGCGCATACCCAGGTCGAACTGCCACTCGTCCATGTCAGCGCGCTCGATCCAGAATGCGCCGGTCGTATCCGTTTTCGAGGTCGGTACAAACGCTTCTGCGCCCTTCGCGGAAAAATTCACCTCGGTGTATTGCAGGCCGAAAGCACCCTGCCAGATACCCCATCGGTCATGCTTCAGCTCCAGCCGTGAATTGTCGGTGTCGCTGTTGAAGACCGTGCCTACCTCCCGGCCTTCATACTCGGTGTGCTCGTACTGGGTATCGACATAACGCAACTTGATCTGCTCGAAGCCCGGGAGGGGGTCGCGGCCGGCTATCTCGACTTCGGTGCGCTGCGACTTCAAATCGATGCTGACGGGAGCTTCTTCTTCCTCGTGCTCCTCCTCATGTTCGTCCTCGTGCTCCTCGTCGTGATCCTCCTCATGCTCATGTACATGCGCATCACCGGGAATACCGTATTCTGACCTATAGTCGGTGTAGGCCAACCCAACCAGCCACTGCTCCCCGATCCAGCTGCCGCCCACGGTCCAGCCGTGATTTTTCAGGTAGCTGTTGTCGAGGGTGCCGCTGTCGTGCTCTTCATGCTCATCGTGATCCTCCCCCTCATGGTCTTCATGGTCATCTTCGGGGTACAGGTTGGCGTTGCCGGGAATATCATAATCGTCGGTGCGGCGGTGGAAACCGTCCACATGGAGGGCAAACTGGCCGCTGCCCAAATCCAGCCGCCCGGCGGCGAACTCCTCGTCCGCCGCGGTATTGCCCTCTGCGGTGGCGCGTCCGCTATAGCCATTTTCGGGGATTGCCTGGGGTATAGTGGGTGACACCATGTTGACCACCCCGCCGATCGCGCCGGAGCCGTAGAGCAGGGTAGATGGCCCCCGCAGTACCTCGATCTGGTCGACCAGAAACGGCTCGACGGATACCGCGTGGTCCTGGCTTAGCGAAGAAGCATCCGCGACCGCCATGCTGTTGCTCAGGACGCCTACACGGGTGCCCTGCAGCCCGCGAATTACCGGGCGGCCGACGTTCTCGCCGAAACTTGCATTGGCGATGCCAGGGGTGCGGGCCAGGGTCTCGCCCAGTGAATTGGCCAGCTGCTGGCGCAAGGCTTCGCCCTGCAGCACGGTAACGGACTGGGACAGGTCGTCCGAGGTCTGCCCCAGGGGGTTGGCGGTGACCACGATTTCCTCCAGCAGGTCGTGTTCGTGGGCGACAGGCGCTGAGGCGGTGGAGCCTGGCTGGGCCAGGCTGAGCGATGGAAACAGGTATACGGACAGCGCGACTGCCACGCTGTGTCGAATTTGGGTGGACATGGTTTTACTCTCGCATAGATCACAGGTCACCGAAGTGGCGACCAAACCAAAAAAATGGATCAGTTAAGGTTTTAAGTGTTCCAGGGAGAGACCGGGGGAGCCCGGGCACAATGGCAGCTGGTGCGGGGAGCCAGGGTGGCGGTGATTGCGTGGACCGGGGCGAAGGCCCGGTGGACCTGCAATACGGGTGTTTCACAGCTGTTGTTGACCGCGGTACCCAGGCCGTGACCGATAATACAGCTTGAGCACGGATGCGACGTGAGTCCGTGGCCGTCACCCAGATCGTGCGCCACAGCAATGCCCTGCGCAGCCAGCATTAGCAGCAGTAGCGCGAGGCGGGAGTAGCGACCCAGATTGAAGGATGACGTATTCACGATCGCGCAATGACACCACAATCGCAGGCGCGATACAACGTCAATGTCGTGTCGGGGGTCACTGTATGGCGAACACGGACTCCGGAAATGCGCGTTCAGCCAAAGTCGGTACCCCGGAGCACATTCAGGTAAGTGCCCGGCTGGAAGCCGTTGAAACTGGTTGCGGTCGCGGAGCCGTAAGCGCCCAGCAGCCCGAACTCCACGTGGTCGCCCACCTGCATGTGATCCGGCAAGGCGGCGGGGCGCAGCAGCCGGTCTATCGGGTCGCAGGTGGGTCCGAAGACCTGGTAGCTGGCGCTGCCCGGGGGGAGGGGGCGGCCCTCGCGCCAGACCTGCGCGGGGAAGCGCAGGTCGACAACGGATTGTTCAAGCATGCCGCCGTACACACCGTCGTTGAGAAACAGGCTGCGGCCGCAGTCGCGCACGTGGATAACCCTCGCCAGCAGGGAAACGGCGGCGGCGACCATGCCGCGCCCCGGCTCGCACATCAGCGGTATGTTCCCGGCGAAGCAGCGTTGCGAGGTCCTGGCGATGGCCTGAAAGTACTGCTCCAGTGGCGGCAGGGCCGTGTCCAGGTAATACTCGGGGAAGCCGCCGCCGATATTGATCAACTCCGGCGTGACGCCGGCGCGCGCGACGATGTCAGCGGCGGCCTCCAGGTAGCGGCCGTACACTGCGGGGTCGGTACACTGTGACCCCGGGTGGAATGTGAGTGCGATCCGCGCTCCCCCGGCTGCAACAGCCTGCAACAGGGCCACGGCCTTGTCTGGCTCGGCACCAAACTTGCTGCCGAAATCATAGGCGGCACCGTCGTGGGCCAGTTTGAAGCGGACGGTGTACAGCACGCCGTGGTCGTTACTGGTAACCGATTGGATTTTCTCCAACTCTGAAAATTCGTCCAGGGCAAAGGAGCGGACGCCGTGCTGCCGATAGGCCTCCGCGATGGCCTCTACAGCCTTGACCGGATTGTTGAAATGCAGCCGGGCCCGCGGGTGGATATTGAGCACGCGGCGGATCTCCGGCAGGGACGCCACATCGAAGTGGCTGATACCGGCAGCCACCAGCGTGCGCAGCACGCGCGCTTCTGGATTGGCCTTCACCGCATAGCTGACGGTGCCCGGGAAGCCGCGCAGGAATTGACCAGCTCGCTGCGCCAGCCGATCGGCGCAAAACAGGTAGACAGGGTCATGGGGCCGGAACTGCCGGATGACTGCGCTGGCGTCGCGGTAGACATAGTCGCCAGCGCGCGCCTGGAAAACGGTGGAAATACTGCCTGTCATAGTCGGAGTTTCCCAATTCCACAGGGCTATTCTGCCAAGCTATGTCGTCGCGCGAACAGCTGCAATTATTGGTTGTTTTGCCGAAATATTGTTCGATATGATAATCAGGCTATGCAAATTGCACAGTCTTGAGGCCAACAATGGAAATGACCCGCAGCGATCGGCGCCTGCTGGCGGCATTGCAACGCGATGCGCGCCAGAGCGTCAGTGAACTGGCCCGGCAACTGGGGCTTTCCCGCACCACGGTGCAGAAGCGGCTGGCACAGCTTGAGGCCTCCGGTGTTATCGCGGGCTACAGGGTGAAGCTGGGTGAGAGGTTTGTTGCCGAGACGCTGCAGGCCTACGTCAACATCGTCGTGGAGCCAAAATACGGT
>JAGRIK010000340.1 GCA_020443325.1 Halioglobus sp. | reverse complement strand
TGCGGCCGGACTGTTGTCTGTGAATGTACTTGAGCCGGGCAAGCGTGTGGAACTGGTCTTCCAGGACTACAAGAAGCCAGGCGACCAGTTGGGCGTGGAGATAGCGTTGTCCACCAACCGCCTGCTGGCTATTAATGTGAAGACCTACCTGGACTCACCCGACAACCCGATTGACATGACCGCAACAATGGGCGTGATGGCCGATGGTATCATCTACACACAGAGCATTGACCTGACAGCCAGCGCAAAAAACCTTGAAATTACAGTCAACAACTCTGACTATCAGCGCATTGCGCAATAACCGAAAGCCCGAGGGAGAGAAGAACGCCATGACACTAACAAGAACTGTGCTTATCTTTGTGTGGGCGGTATTGGCCAGTAGCGCCTCCGTCGCACAGAGTACCGCGGCAACAGAGGCGCCCACGGAATCGCAGCAGGTCGCCATGGCCCTGTTGCTTGACATGGCCACCCAGCTTGGCGATGCCCAGAAGTTCCAGGTTGAGATGCTGGTAGGGTATGACGCAGTACAGGGCGACGGCCAAAAGATCGAGTTCGGAGAGCGGCGCCACGTGTCAGTGGAACGCCCCTCACTGATGCTCAACGATGTCCAGGGCAGCGACGGCTCGCGCGAATCCATTGTGTTTGATGGCAAGACGATCAGCGTCGGCAACAGCCGGGACAACGTTTTCGCCACCGCCCCACAACCCGGTGATATCGACAAAACAGTGAGGTATTTCGTCAGCCAGTTGCACATGCGGTTGCCGCTGGCGGCCATGTTGATGGCCGGCTTCGCTGAGGAACTGCAGAAACGTGTGACCGAGATCGACCTGGTGGAGGAAACCGACATTCTGGGCGAACCGGCAAACCACCTCGCCGGCCGCATGAAAGACATCGACTTCCAGGTGTGGATCAGCACCGATGGGCGCGCCCTGCCTCTGCGTATCATCATCACCTACCGCGAGGATGCCGGGCAACCCCAGTTCCGCGCGAATTTCGCCAACTGGAACTTCAACCCGAGCTTTTTGCAGAAGACATTCCGCTTCGAACCACCGGCCGGAGCCCGCGAAGTACCGCTCGCTGCCGCATTCACGCTCGACACCGCAATGGATACCAAAACCGACACATCAGCTGGAGAGACACCATGAACAGCCGCCTGGAATTACTCGTCGCCAGTGCCGTTATCAGCGCCGGATTGATTATTGTCAGCGCCTCGCCGGAAGCCTTTGCATTTGGCCGTGGCGGCGGCGGCTTCTCACGCGGCGGAGCCGCATCGTTTGGCGGATTTTCCGGAGGCGGTGAACGCGGTGGCTTCTCGGGCGGCGGGGAACGAGGTGGTTTCTTTGGAGGTGGTGGACAGGAGCGCGGCGGTTTCTCTGGCGAGGGCGGCGGTGATCGCAGCAGCACTATGTCCTCCAACGAGAGCCAGCGCCAGGATTCGATATCCTCGACCACCACCACCAATCAAACGAACCGGCAGGACACAGCCAGTTCCAACCAGCAAAACCGCCAGAGCAGCGCATCCGGCTACCAGGACCAGCGCCAGGATACCTATAGCGACAACGTCGACACGCGCCAACAGGGCGCTACCAACCGCCAGAACAACTACGAGAACAACAGCTATTACTACCACCCCCCGGCCCCCGGCTATTACCCTCCTCCGCCGGACTACTACGACCATGACGATAACGATTGGGATGCCGGCTCTGCGGCGGTGGGCCTGGTTGCCGGCGCAGCTCTCGGGGCGGCTGCCGTTTCGGCCTCCAACGACGATAAAACGTCCACAACCACCATTAACAATACCACCGTGACGTCACAGCCCCAGACTGGCGGTTTGCCCTGCGCCGCCCAGACTGAAACCGTCAACAGCGTGATCTACTACCGCTGCGGCCAGCAGTACTACATGCAGGCCTATGGCAGTAATGGACCGGTATACATGCCCGTCGCCCCCCCCCAATAATGACCAGCCCTACAAGGGGGGGACGCATAGGACGATTTGCCCTGTCACCTGCTGCCGTTCACAGGTATTCTCTGCGCTTGTCTGAAAATTAGTGCCTGCTGTCTGTGTTGACCTGAAGCCAGGTCGCGCTATCTATCCGGCCAATCTTCCACAGGTGTTGTTCAATGCTAAAAACTGATCGCGCAGCAACTTGCGCATTCATTCTGCTAAGCATGTCCTGCATAACGTACGCCGGCGAATTACGTCTCAATAACGGTGCCATCCTGCCCGGCGAACTGGCGAGTATCGGCGATAAAACGCTGGTTTGGAAAGCCGACAAGATCGGTGACGTCACCGTATCCAAAAGCGATGTCATCGACCTGCAGACCAGCAGCAGGACAGGTGTGGAAATTGCACCGCAGCAGGAGCCACAGAAAAACTGTCTCGTCAGCGTGCTGGAAAGTGTGTGGTCGATGGACTGTGCAGAACACACAACAGAGCCGGTCACCTATGCCACATTGCGCAGCCTGCCACCCGACAATCAGTCTTCCGGCAAGTTTTCCATCGCGCTGGATCTCGATCGCGGCGCCAACCCCTCCGATGAGGTCGACGTGGACATGCACGCCAAGTGGCTGCGACCAACCCACCGCCACACTGTCGAGTTGAGTGTTGACTATGAAACCTCGGACAACGACACCACAGAAGACCAGGCCGATACCAGTTACCAGTACGACCTGCTGCGCGACAGGGGCTGGTTCTGGTACGGGCGTGTGCGTTACTACCGCGACAAATTCGAGGCGCTGCAGCAAGCCTACTCGGCGGGTGCTGGCATTGGCCGCGAGTTTACACCCGTCGACGCCCTCACATTGACCTTGCAGGGTGGGCCGATGGGCATCTATTTCCAGTACGAGGGGCGCGGCTGGTTCACCGAGCCGGCTGCTGCCATGCGCACGACCATGGCATGGGATACCCCCTGGTACGGCATCAAGTTATCCCACTCCAGTGAGTTCGGCTATGTATTTGATATCGACGATGGCTACATTCTCCAAACCAAGAGCGGACTGACCTTCCCGCTGTATGAAGGACTCATCGCGGAAGTACGGCTCGACTATGATCGCAGTGGCGTCAACGCTATCGATGGCAGTGACTACGATACCGAATGGGTGTTGGGACTGGGCTATACGTGGTAAACGCCGGGTGGACGGCTATTCCTATAGCATCATGCCGCGGATCGTGAAATAGAATATGGCTGCGAGCAGCCCCGATACCGGCACGGTGATCAACCATGCAGCGACAATTTTAAGCAGGGCTGCACGCTTGACCAACTCGGTTCGGTAAATGCGCTTGAGGTTCTTGCGCTCCGCCTTGCTGAGTTCGCCGGCGCCTTTTTTCGCCTTGAGCTGCTGCAACATAACGCCCTTGTCGAACACGCTGGCCTGTTCAAATCTCTTAAGGTAGTTCTCTACGATTGCCTCATCAACGCCCTGATGGTGAGACTTGATTTCATGCAGTCGCTGGTGGTGATTTGTCTTCAGGTATTCGCGCAAGAATCCCACACCGAATACCGCCCCGACCGCAATGTGCGTGGATGAGACCGGCAGGCCAAACTGTGTCGCAAAAATCACGGTAACGGCGGCCGCCATCGCGATGCAGAAAGCGCGCGACTGGTCCAGCTCGGTAATCTCCGAACCTACCGTTCGAATAAGTTTTGGGCCATACAGGGCCAGGCCCAGTGCAATTCCGACAGCCCCTACCAGCATCACCCACAGTGGAATCGACGCGCTGGACGCTACTGCGCCGTGCAGAATAGCCTCATTGATAGCCGCCAGTGGACCGATCGCGTTGGCGACATCATTGGCACCGTGGGCAAAACTCAGCAGCGCGGCAGCACATATCAGCGGAACGATAAACAATCGATTCACACTGGCCTTTTCGTTGGGCAGACTGGCTGCTGTGCGCCTTATTATCGGCCTGATGATGAAATAGGTTACCACCGCCAGTGCGCCCCCGATCTCAAGCGCCAGCACGAGATCCACTTCCCATATCTGTTTAAAGCCCTTGAGTATCAAATAGGCTCCAAAGGCCCAGACCATCAGGGCCACCAACAGCGGCACCATCCGCGTCGCTGCCGCGGGCATGTCGCTCTGGTAGGTGATAGTGCGTTTGATCAGGTACAGAAACATGGCGGCGATAACGCCGCCCAGGACGGGAGAGATGACCCAGCTGGCGGCAATCTGCCCCATCCTGGCCCAGTTCGCTATTTCGACACCACCCGCTGCGATGCCCGCCCCGAGCACACCCCCTACGATAGAATGTGTGGTTGATACCGGGGCACCCAGCGCTGTCGCGATATTGAGCCAGATGGCGCCAGCCAGCAAGGCCGCTGTCATCAACCAGATAAAAGTATCCGTATCATTGATCAGCCCGGGATCGATAATCCCATTCTTGATCGTTCCCACAACGTCCCCACCCGCGATGATCGCCCCGCCCGCTTCAAAAATGGCCGCAATAATAATGGCCCCGGTGAGGGTAATCGCATGGGAGCCTACTGCCGGGCCCACGTTATTGGC